>CAMVBP010000158.1 GCA_947165795.1 uncultured Treponema sp. | reverse complement strand
ACAATTGATGACGAAGAAAATATTAGAAATGGTCTTGCTGATAATTTTGAACTTGGAATGACGATGGCCTATAAAATTGTAAAGGAATTTTCCGGAGAAATTCTTGTAGATTCAAAGATAAATAAAGGTTCAAAATTTACACTTTCATTCCCGATTCCTCAAAAAGATACAAAACTTTTAAACGACGAAACCTGTAAAGAATAAATATACCTGCAGCTTTTGCTGAATAAATGATTTTAAAAAAGGAAGTAAGTATGGAAAAATTTACAATCCTTACAATTGATGACGAAGAAAATATTAGAAATGGTCTTGCTGATAATTTTGAACTTGAAGGCTACAATGTGCTTCAGGCAGAAAACGGAAAAAAAGGTTTGGAGATTGTCAGCAAAAATAATGTTGATGTTGTAATTACAGATTTACGAATGGATGGAATTTCCGGTGAAGAAGTTGTTCAGAAAATTACAACGGATTATCCGGCCATTCCGGTTATTGTGTTAACTGGTCACGGAAGTATTGATGATGCAACTGCCGCAATTAAAGCCGGCGCTTTTGATTTTTTAACTAAGCCGCTTGATCTGGACCATTTAAACATTGTCGTAAAAAATGCACTCCGTGGAAAAATTCTTGCATTGCAGAATAAAGAGCTCAAAGAAAAATTACTGAAAATTTCGGGCAAAGAAGACATGATCGGAAAGAGTGCCGAAATGGGAAAAGTCCGAACTTTGATTTCAAAGGCGGCTCCAACAAAAGCAACGGTTTTAATT
Organism: uncultured Treponema sp.; assembly: GCA_947165795.1. Next base: position 4,073 of record CAMVBP010000158.1, on the reverse strand, counting down.
ACCGGCGAAAGCGGAGTCGGAAAAGAGCTCGTCGCAAAATCAATTCATGAAAATTCTCCAAGAAAGGATAAGCCTTTTATAATTGTTCACTGCGCAGCTTTGTCTGAAAGTCTTCTGGAGAGTGAACTTTTTGGTTATGAAAAAGGATCTTTTACTGGAGCCGAAAATCAGCACAAAGGTCGATTTGAACTTGCAGACGGGGGCTCAATTTTTCTGGATGAAATTGGAGAAATTAATCCGGCAACTCAAGTTAAGCTTTTACGAGTTCTGCAGGAAAAAAAGTTTGAGCGGGTAGGCGGAGAAGAAACTATTGAATGCGACGTAAGGCTTATTGCTGCTACAAACAGAAATCTTGAAGACGAAGTTAAAAATGGAAAATTCCGCGAAGATTTATTTTACAGGCTCAACGTTGTAAGAATTGAAGTTCCACCTTTGCGCGAAAGAAAAGATGACATTCCGCTTTTGATGCACACATTCCTTCGTGAGTTCAATATTGAAAATAAAAAAAATATCAAAGGCTTTGACAACCGTGCTAAGTCAACTATGCTCAAATATTCCTGGCCCGGAAACATTCGTGAATTAAAGAACTGCGTGGAAAGCGCTGTCGTTATGTGCGGCTCAGAAGAAATTTCTTTTGATGATTTACCATCTTCTGTTCAGGCGCGTGACAGCGAACAGGTTATCAGAATTCCTTTAGGAATAAAAATGGACGAAGCTGAAAAAATAATTATTCAGGAAAACCTTGCTTTTAATAACGGAAATAAATCCAAAACTGCAGATATTCTTGGAATAGGGCGTAAAACACTTCATCGAAAGATTGATGAACTGTCTATAAAATAATACAGAATAAAAATTCAGACATTAATGAATAAGTGGAGACGGGAATATTTGTAAAAACACAAAATTCACACTTTTGTATAGAATTGTATACAGTTTTAACACTTTGTATAGTAAAATAAAGTGTACACACTATATTTAGTGTGTTGCTTATACAAAGTTGAAAAATCACTTATGCAACGTTTATGTATAAAATGCATATTTATGCAGCTTTTATGCATGAATTTTGAGGATTTTAGCCTGTTTTATCGTTATTTTTCCTTTTTTCTTCAAAAAAAATACCGTGCCTAATGTATCGGCACGGTATTTAATTTTATGCACTTTTTCGCAAAGCAAAAAATGCAAATAATTAGATTTCTGTTCCCGAAGGAATAACGGCACCTTTTCGAATAACTATAATTCCGTCTGCGCTGTAGAAAGAACCGTGATCTCCGTCATCATATTTCTTTCCGCTTACGCCGATTTTACAGTTGTCGCCGATTTTAGCGTCCTTATCGATGATTGTATTTGCAATCTGACAGTTTCTACCGATTCCGGTAGCTGGTTTTCCCTTGCTTGAGAATTCTGCCTTTTCTTCTTCTGTATCATAGAAGTCGGCACCCATCATAATTACACCGTCGAGCTTAGTTCCTTCATTAATAATAGAGCGTACACCAATTACAGATTTGTTTAATGTAGCCTGAGTAATAATACATCCTTCAGAAATAAGAGAAGCGCTTATATCAGCTTTATTAATTTTAGAAGGAGGAAGGTTTCTCATGTGAGTGTAAATTGGCTGAGTTTCGCCAAAGAAATCAAAGGTTGGATAAGGTTCACAGAGGGCAATATTTGCATCGTAGAAGCTTCTTATAGTTCCGATGTCTTCCCAGTAGCCGTCGAAAACATAGGAATTAATCTTCTTTTTACCGATTGCGAGAGGAAGAATTTCCTTACCAAAGTCTGTATATTTTGCATTTTCGCCAAGAAGACATTCTTCCATCGTATTAGCATTAAAAATATAAATACCCATAGAAGCAAGGTATTCTTTTTCAGGAGGAAGAGAGCCTCTTGCTTCCGGCGGAATTTTCCAGTCATCAATATTTGCATCAGGCTTTGGTTTTTCCATAAATGCTTTAACTCTGTTTTCTTCATCAATTTTCATGATTCCAAAGCCAGAAGCATCGTGGCGGTTTACGGCAGTTGTAGCAATTGTAACATCAGCTCCTGACTTAATATGAGCATCCATAAAGGCTTTTAAATCCATTTTATAAAGCTGGTCGCCGGAAAGAATAATGTAGTGAGTCGGCTTTTGATTTTTAAAATGGATGAAGTTTTTTCTTACGGCATCTGCAGTTCCTTCGTACCATCCTGAATGTTCAAGAGTCTGTTCTGCAGCAAGAATTTCAACGAATCCGCCCGAAAAACGGTCAAAATTGTAAGAATTTGTAATGTGAAGGTGAAGTGAAGCTGAATTGAACTGTGTCAAAAGATAAATCTTTTTATATCCTGAGTTTATACAGTTTGAAAGCGGAATATCAACAATTCTGTATTTTCCACCAAACGAAACAGCTGGTTTTGATCTTTCCTTTGTGAGCGGATAAAGACGGGTTCCTTTTCCTCCACCTAAAATAATTGATAGTACTCTTGGTTCTTCTGCCATATAAATGCTCCTCTATGGTTGTCTTAAAGTTTTTTTTATTACTGGTTAATTATAAGTCTTAAAAGTTCATAATGCAAATTATTTTTCTAAACAAATTTTTTGTAATTCCGATTTTATAAGTAAGATGTAAATTTTAAAATGGAGGATTCTGAATGATTCGAGGTTGGTATATCGGTGCTTCCGGAATGAATGTCCAGCAGAATCGGTTAAATGCAATTTCTAACACTCTTGCAAATGTCGATACTGCCGGTTATAAAAGGGAAGTTTCGGTTTCTAAAAACTTTTCAGAGCTTTTAGTAAGCAGAATGAATTTTGATGGAGTATACAGCACTGAATTCGGTTCGGCTGATATTGCTCCGATTATTGGAAAATTAGGACTTGGTGCAGAAACAAATGAAAATTATGTTGATTTCTCGCAGGGTTCATTCAAAATTACAAATACAAAAACAGATATAGCCTTAAATGGCGAAGGTTTTTATGTAGTTGATACTCCTTATGGAGAGCGCTATACAAGAAACGGCGATTTCTTTATTGGAAAAGAAGGAATTCTTGAAACTAAAGACGGATATCCTGTTCTTGGCGAAAACGGCTATATTTATGTTGATGATGATAAATTTTATGTAAACGAAGACGGCGTTCTCCGCACGGAAGAAGAAGGTGCAGATATTGACCGCCTTAAAGTTGTCCGCTTTGATAACGAACGTTATCTTAAAAAGATGGGAAACAGCTTTTATGCAGAAACAGATACTTCCGGTCCTGCACACATCGCAGAAGGCCGTGAACGTCCGGGATTCCTGCAGGGATACACAGAAACAAGCAACGTAAACGTTGTAAACGAAATGGTTCAGATGATTGAAGTAAACCGCGCGTACGAAGCAAATCAGAAAACAATTCAGTCTGAAGATTCTATGATGGGAACTTTGTGGCAGAAGTTTGCTGTACTTAGATAGGAGTTAAAATGGTCAGATCATTGTGGACAGCAGCTACCGGAATGAACGGTCAGCAGTCAAATATAGATGCAATTTCTAATAATCTTTCAAATGTTAATACAACCGGCTATAAACAGCAGCGCGTTGAATTTGAAGATTTGGTTTATCAGAATTTAAAACTTGCAGGAACACCTGCAACAGAAGATACTGTAACACCTGTTGGAATTCAGCAGGGAACCGGTGTAAAAGTTGGTGCAACACAGAGAATTATGAATCAGGGCTCTCTTCAGAATACTGGAGTAGATACAGATGTTGCAATTGTAGGACAGGGCTTTTTTAAGGTTCAAAAATACGACGGAAGCTTTGTTTATACCCGCGACGGTTCTTTTAAAGTAGATTCAGCAGGTCAGTTAGTAACAAATAACGGACTTCGTGTAGTTCCGGAGATTATTTTACCGGAAGGATATGATGTTTCTACCTTGAATATTACACAGACAGGTCTTGTAAGTGTAAAAGTAAATGGCGGAAATGATCCTGTAGAAGTAGGTCAGATTGAACTTTACAGATTCCCGAATGCAGTAGGTCTTCAGGCAGAAGGCGATAACTACTTTAAAGTAACTGCAGCCAGTGGAGAAGCAATTGCCGGCCGTCCTGGATACGATGGTTTT
>CAMVBP010000157.1 GCA_947165795.1 uncultured Treponema sp. | reverse complement strand
CTTTAATTTTCTGAATTGTAGAAGCAAGATATAAAGATGGAGATGCAACAATAATAAATTCTTTTCCAGTAGCAACTTCAACTATATCTTTAGAACAGGTTATTGTATCTTTTAATTTATAACCGTCAAGAAATCTTTTATTAACATGCTCATTATTTATAGAAGAAACAACATCATCTTCCATGGCCCATATCTGAACTTTATGTCCACCACGCGCCAAAGCCTGAGCAAGACCTGTTCCCCAGGCTCCCCCACCGATTACACCAACAGTTTTTTCTGACATGATCTGTTACCCTCAACTACTGTACTGCCATTTCCGGCGGCCCGGCCCGTAAGCTTAGTAAGCTCGAGCCGTTCTTTTTCAGACTAATACCAGCCGTCCTCGCAGTCTTTCCAGTCGTAGATTTCTTCTGGCTTAAACCAGAGATTGATTTCTCTTTCTGCGCTTTCATCGCTATCTGATGCGTGAATAATATTTCTTTCTGTATGGATACAATAATCTCCACGAATTGTTCCAGGAACAGCTTCTGAAGGCTTTGTAGCTCCACAGAATTTGCGCATCAAAGAAACACAATCATCAGCCTGCCAAACCATTGCAATTACAGGACCTGATGTTACATATTCAACTAAACCATCATAAAAAGGTTTTCCATTATGCTCTGCATAGTGAGCTGCAGCAAGTTCCTTAGAAACATGAACCATTTTCAAACCAACAAGTTTAAATCCTTTCTTTTCAAGGCGTTCAATAACTTCGCCGACCAGGCGTCTGTTAATTACACCTGGCTTTAACATTGTAAAACATCTACTCATAATATTGTGATTATATAAGAAGACTAAAGTCTTTTCAATATATCTAAAAAAATAGCTTTAGGAAGAAAGTCAGCCTTCAAAAAACGCGTGCCCGCGTGCTGCACGCTATTTTCTTGTTGTTCACAAAAACAAAATCAAAAAATCACACACGTTTTTTTACATCTGACCTGTTAACTCACGAGCCTTTTCTTCAACTTTTTTTGCCAGTGCTACAGAATCATTTTGATTTTCTGTGATAATTCTTACGAAAACGCTACCGGCTACTATTGCTTCTACTGAGTTACACAGGGCTTTTGCCTGTTCGCCGTTTGAAATTCCAAAGCCGCCGTAAATTTTACTTCCGCCTTCACTTACTTTTTTCAGGAAGTTTAAGGTTGCATCATCAATTTTTGTGTCCGTACCGGTAATTCCTGTTCGGAGGGCAGCATATATATATGGGAAGCCTGCATGAGCAAGTTTGGAAAGGCGTTCATCACTCATAGAAGGTGCAGCAACCGGAATATTTATCATTCCGTATTTTTTGCATGCCGCTGTAAGGCCTTCATCAAAATCAAACGGAAAGTCCGGAATAATCATTCCTTTTACACCGGCTTCGGATGCGCGCTTACAGAAATTCTCTACACCCGGAGTATATATTAATGAACCGTAACTCATAAGATAAATTGTTACATCAGGAAATTCTTTATGAACCTGAGAAATAAATTTTAGTCCGTCAGAAGTTTTAAAACTGCGTTCAAGAACCTTTGTACATGCGGTCTGAATAGCCGGGCCGTCTGCACTCGGGTCGCTGAATGGAAGCTGAATTTCCAGAATGTCGGCACCGCCTTTTACAAGCGCACGTGCTGCCTCAAGTGAAAGTTCTGTTGTAGGATATCCGGCTACAAGATGACTCATTAATTTTATTTTATTCATAATTATTAACTCCTGATTTTTAGTTCATTACTTTTGCATCATGAATGTCTTTGTTTGCTTCAAGCCGTTCAATTTCTGCATGAAGGAAATCGATCCATTCTTTTGGACGGAAAACAGGACTTGTAATGAAGACATCTTTATCTCCGCGCCCGCTCATATTAATTATAATTGCCTGATCAGACGGGAGCTCACGCGCCATTTTAATTGCAGCCGCGCCGGCATGAGCGCTTTCCAATGCAAAAAGGATTCCTTCATTTTTTGCAAAGAAGCTGACAGCCTCAAGCGCTTCTTTATCCAGAACAGAAGTAAATTCTACTCGTCCTGATTTTCCAAGACTTGCAAGCTGTGGTCCAATTCCGCAGTAATCAAGTCCTGCAGAAATGGAACGTGTAGGCAAAGCCTGTCCGTCTTCATCTAAAAGAAAGCGGCTTTTATATCCCTGAAGAATTCCATCGCGTCCTGCATTACCTGTCATGCGGCTTGCATTTTCTCCAATGCCTGGGCCTACTCCACCTGCTTCTACACCGATTAAGCGTGGAGAACTTTCGTTAATAAACGGTTCAAAAAATCCGATTGAATTTGAACCGCCTCCAACACAGGCAATCATTGCACCAATTTTTATTCCGCGTTCAGCAGTCTGGCGTTTTACCTCGCGTCCAATTACGCTCTGAAATTCACGCACGATATCCGGGAAAGGGGCCGGGCCAAGTGCACTTCCCAAAACATAATGAGTTGAATCTGGATTAGCGGCCCAGTCGCGCATTGCTTCATTAACAGCATCTTTTAAAGTGCGGCTGCCGGATTTTACCGGATGAACCTTTGCACCGTACAATTCCATTGCCGCAACATTCGGCTGCTGACGGCGTACGTCTACTTCGCCCATATAAATCGTACAGTCAAGTCCGAGTTTTGCGCAGGCAGCTGCAGTTGCAAGACCGTGCTGGCCCGCTCCTGTTTCTGCAATAATACGTTTTTTGCCCATACGTTTTGCAAGCAGACACTGCCCTATTGCATTATTGATTTTATGAGCACCGGTATTTGCAAGGCCTTCGAGTTTAATATAAATCTGAGCGCCGCCCAAAAGCTTTGTTGCAGTCGGTGCAAAATAAAGCGGAGTTTCGCGGCCAATATAATCGCGGCGGATAATTTCAAGTTCATTAAGAAAAGATGAATCATTCATAGCTTCTTTAAAAGCTGCTTCAAGTTCATCCAAGGGGCGGCGCAAAACTTCTGCAACATATTTGCCGCCAAAATCATCAAAAAATCCGTCAACCGAAGCCGTAGATTTTCTGCCGTTTATTGATTTTTTTGAATTAATTTTTTCAAACAGTTTCTTCATTTTTTCCTCACTTTTTAAGCCGATTTCTTCTATATTTTCAATTCCACTCGAAATATCTATAAGCTCAAAATTTTTAACGTCCTCAACATTTTCAGGGTTAAGGCCGCCTGCAATCCATAAATTTTCCTTATGCGCAAAGTCAAAATCTTTTTGTTCTGAACATGAATTCTTAATATCAGAAACAAATTCCTTTGAATCCAGAAGCACACGAAGTTCACCCTTCTTAATAAGTTCCTGGCGTTCTTCATTTGTCCTTACTGCAAAATAATGCGGCAATTCAAGAAGCGAAGAATCTACCTCTGAATAATTTATATTATGAAACTGAAGGACATCAAAAACGCCGTCTTTTACAAACTGAATTGCACGAAGACTTTCTGGAGAATTAACATCTGTAATTACACAGACTTTTTTTGCTTTTAATGAATCAATATGATTAAGCAATTCCTGAAGCCGGTTTTCTTTTGTAATACTGCGCGGAAATTTATCTGCGAAAATAAATCCTAAAAAATCTGCGCCTGATTCCATTGCCAGTAAAGCATCTTTATTTCTTGTAAGCCCGCAGATTTTTACAAACGGTTTATTGTTTTTACAAACTAAAGCAGATGCATATTCATTCCAGAAAATAGAATTTTTATTTACGCTGGAATTACAAAAAGCAGTTACAAACTGAACCGACTGTTCCGGATTTTTTGCAGCTGCTTCGCCAAGTAAAAGTCCCGAAAATCCAAGGGATCCGATTACTCTTGCACATTCTACAGTCGTAACGCCGCTTTCAAAAATAATTCTTGCATCGTCTCCCATAATCTTTTTGATTTTATTCATCATCATGCAGGGACGAAGAAGATCTATTTTAAAGTTTGCAAGATCGCGTGAATTAACTCCACAAACAAAATGATCTTTTTTCAGATGCGGCATTATAAAAGAAAGCTTTTCTAAATCTTCATCACTTCGAATTTCTATAAGCGCAGACATTCCAAGTTCCTGAACTTTTTCTGCCATTTCCAAAAGAGTTTCACCGGAAAGAATTCTTGCAATCAAAAGAACGGCGTCTGCTCCGGCTCTGTAAGAAATTTCTACTTCTTCCTTTGATAAAAGAAAGTCCTTTCTTAGAACAGCAGTTTCTGTTGCATTGCAGACTGCAAGAAGATCTTTTAAGCTTCCCTTAAAATAATTTGATTCCGTAAGGCAACTGATTGCGGCTGCCCCGGATTTAGAATAATTAACAGCGGTTGCAGCAGGATCAAGATCACATGCAATATCTCCCTTACTTGGAGAGGCCCGCTTAACTTCCAGAATTACTCCTTTAGAAACAAGAAACGGATGCACAGCACGAGTACGCTCTGAAGGAATTTCTATTCCAAAAGTCAGGCCAAGGCGGTCAATATCTGAACGCCGCTTATCTATAATTTGTTGTAATATATCGCTCATTTTTTTTACAAGAATCCCCTGTTATTATAATTCAGCACTAACCTTTTGAATCTGCTGCAGCTTTTCAACAGCCTTTCCACTTTCAATTGCTTCAATAGCCATATCATATCCGTCTTTCAGCGTTTTTACTTTTCCGCAAAGATACAAAACAGCACCTGCATTAAGGCCGACTGCATAGCGGATTGTTCGGCGCCCGGTACCATTAAGAACATCCATTGCAAGAGCCGCATTTTCTACGCCGTTTCCACCATAAAGTTCATTTTCATCTGCGTCTGTAATTCCAAATTTTTCAGGATTAATTACATACTGATTTTCGTTTCCCTTTTCGTCTATCTGATAAACGTTTGTAAT
>CAMVBP010000156.1 GCA_947165795.1 uncultured Treponema sp. | reverse complement strand
GAGCTCAATATGCCGCATAATTTTGTCTATAAAAAAGGGTTCAGTTCATCGCGGCTGCTCCATGCCCTGGCGCGGTTTAAAAATCTTCAATAATAACTTTATAAGCGGCAGTTAATTTTTCAAGATTCCAGGCTGCATTTGCGGGGCTTGTGCTTGGAAGACACTCACATTTTAAATTAAATTTATTTTCGTATTTTTCTGCGCAGAGTTTCTTCCATAAATTAAAGGAAGTTTTTCCCGTGCAGTACACATGTTTTATATTTGATTTTTCAAACAGAATTGTAAAATCATTTGGAACTGCATTTTTTATGCTGGAATCTGCGGCGCCTTCAATGCTGCAGCTGGAAAGCACATCCCACAATGCAATTTTGTTCCTGAGCAAAAAATCAATCCGTTCACCAATTGCGCCGTCTTTGTTTTCTGAACTGTTCGGAAATTTTAAGCTTTCTCCAAAAACTGCCGGAAGAACTTTCCAGAATCTGTTCTGCGGATGCATGTAAAAAAATCCTGCACTACGGCTTGCAGGCGAGGGCATTGTTCCTAAAAGAAGAACCCTGCTTTCGCTGTTCCAAACAGGTTCTATCTGGTGAAGTACGGTTTCGTTCATTTTAATTTTCAATCACGGAATCCCAGTTTATATCAAGACGATTGATGTTTTCTTTGGTGCAGGTATATTTTCTGATTTTATAAGCGGGATTTTCCCTTGCTTTCTTTTCTGCTTCTTCCAGCGAAAAATACATTGTGTAAAAATAATTGTCTTTTGTAATGTTGTATGTTGCAAGGTGCCGCTCGAATTCTCCATATCCGGTCAGGTCGTTTTCATTTTCGTATTCACATTTTTTTATTAAAAGATATATTGTAACTTCATCGTTAATTTTATTTGGCTTAACTACAGGTACAATTTTTGCAACAAGATTTGTAAGAATGGAAACACATTCTTCTTCGTTTTTGCAGATATAATCCCGGGAATTTTCAGACCCGTGTTCATAAATCCAAAGTTCACAACATCCGGGATTTTCTTTTGAATGTAAAATCATTGCCGTAAAATCACGGTTAATAGATTTAAGCTGGTCGTAATACTTTTCAACACATTGAAGAAGAGGGAAAATCGTTTCGTTTTTGTCTATGGATTCAGGCGTGTAATCAAGGCCCCAGCCAATCCAAAGTGAAAAATCACCGGTTTCGATATATATGTCGTCATCAAATTCTGCAAACGCTGAAAATCCTGCAACAAACAATATCGTTAGAAATGCAATTACTTTTTTAATCATAGTTTCTATTAATTACGGCTGGGGCAGGGGGAAAAATTCCCCCGCTTAAAATCTTATAATTTATTGAATATATTCTTCAAAGCCCTTTTCGTTGATTTCTTTGAATAAAGAACCGTCACCGGTTTTTACGATGTGGCCCTTAACGAGGATATGCGTGTGGTCTACGCTGAGTCCTTCAAGAATTTTTGTTGTGTGAGTAATTATAAGAAGTGAACCGTTTGTCATTTTCCGGTATTCTTCAATTCCTTTTGCAACAAAACGGATTGCATCAACGTCGAGTCCTGAATCTGTTTCATCGAGAATTGCAAAATCCGGTTTAAGCATAAGGAGCTGCAGAATTTCTGACTTTTTGCGTTCTCCTCCGGAAAAGCCAACGTTTAAATCGCGGCGTGCATAATCCGGATTCATATTCAAAAGTTCCATGCAGCGTTTAAGTTCCTTCTGAAATTGGAAAAGCTTTACATGCTCGCCGGTTTTCTGTTGAATTGCAGAACGGATAAAAGCTTCAAGGCTTATTCCGGGAACTTCGAGCGGACTCTGAAAACTCATGAACATTCCAAGCTTTGCGCGTTTATCGGCACTTTCTTCGGTAATGTCTGTATCCTTAAAAAGAATTTTTCCGCCTGTAATTTTGTAAACAGGGTTTCCCATAAGGGCGTTTCCAAGAGAAGATTTTCCGGCGCCGTTTGGTCCCATTAAAACATGGGTTTCTCCCTGGCCAATCTGTATATTAAGGTCGTTGAGAATCTGTTTGCCGTCCTCAAGACCTGCATTTAAGTTTTTAACATCTAACAACATATTGTAAATATACTGACATTTGAAAGCTTCGTCAAATATTTTTCTATTTATCTAGTAATTTAGTGCCAGTGTCAGTTAACGCAAATGACAGAATTCATAAAGTTTTCATGTTTTTATGCCGATAATACTAGTTGGGAAACTATACCATTGGAGTTTTTTATGGCTGAAAAGAAACAACAAAAACAAATGTCGACAAAAAAGAAGGCCCGCAGATTATTTTTAGGTATGTTAATGCCTCTTCTTACTGTTACGATTGTGGCCTGCGCTTTTTTCTATTTTGTTTCGGAAAAAATCATAAACTATTATCTGGAAGCACAGCTTTCTTATTCTGTAGAAAAGCTTAATTCCAGTGTACTCGAAAAAATTGATCCGATAATTGTTAATGTAGAAAATTTTTCTTTGTTTTCAACAAGTGTCGTAGATGACAAAGAAATGCTTAATGCGCTTGTAGCTGCATTTTCAAAGGATTACGAATATGCTTCGGCTTTCTACTATAATTCAAGTACTCCGGTTTCTAAGGGTGGATTTTTCCTGCATGGCGGTGGATGGGTTCCGCCAAGCGATTACGATGCTACAACCCGCGGCTGGTTTAAAAGTGCCGTATCAAATTCTTCAAAAGTAAATTTCTCTGATCCTTATGTAGATGCAGATACAGGATCTCTTGCTGTTTCAATTTCTATGGCCGTAAAAGATGTAAATGGAAGTGTCCGTGGTGTAGTTGGCTGTGATGTAATTCTTGGCAAATTTATCGGCCTCTTGAATGAAATTCAAATTTCAAAAAATGGAAAATTAGATCTTATTGCTTCTGACGGTTATTTTATGACAAACGATGATGCGTCAAAAGTAATGAAAGAAAAATGGATAAATCAGACAGCCTTTTCAGGTGATTTAAAACAGTGGTTCAATGGCGAATTGAATACTCATATTGATAAGAAAAATTATTATGCAGTTTGCGGAGTAGGGCATACACCATGGTTCATTGTTGCCGAAGGTCCTACAATTGAGTTTAAAAGCCAGCTGATGAACTTTATTTTAATTTTTGAAATTATCTTATTTGTTTTCAGCTTTGCATGCTCATTTATAAATATTAATTTGATCAGAAAAATGCGTAAGGATGAACAGCTGCTTGGGGCTTCGTTATTCGAAGAAACTCAGACTCTTGTTGTTGCGGCAAAAGAAAATGCGGCAACTTCACAGGATCAGAGCGCCGCTGTAAAAGAAATTGTTGCAACAATGGAGGACTCTAATGAACTTTCTGAAAGCATTGCTTCTAAGATAAGGGATGTTTCTAAAGTTGCAGAAAAAACTTCTTCTGATGTTGCAGACGGCGTTTCTTCAATAGAAGAAAATGTTGCACAGCTTCACGCTATTTTTGATGCAAATCAGCAGACTATAGACGGAATGAAAATTCTCAGCGATAAGATTGAAAGCATCTGGGATATTGTAACATTAATTAATAACGTTGCAGACCAGGCAAAAATTATTGCCTTTAATGCCGAGCTTGAAGCTTCAAGTGCAGGCGAGGCCGGAAAGAGCTTTAGAATTGTTGCTAACGAAATCCGTCGTCTGTCTGACGGTATTATTGATGGAACAAAAGAAATCAAGGAAAAGATTACAGAGATTCAGCATTCTTCAGACTCTTTGATTCTTGCTTCCGAAAGCGGTACAGAAAAAATTAATGCAGGTTACGAAAATGCCAAGAGTCTTGGTGAACGTTTTGCCAGCATTAAAGACAGTGCAGAAATTACAGCAAGTTCTGCAAATGATATTACGGATATTATTCAGCAGCAGACAAATTCTTCTGAACAGATTCTTATTGCATTAAAGCAGATTTCTGCCGGTGTAGAAAACTTTGCCGTTGCAACAGATAATATTTCGCTTTCTTCCGAGCATATTAGAAAAATGTCGGAAGAATTAAATAATACAGTAAAGAACAGCGATCAGAAATAGTTTAAGGATTAATAAAAGGGTTGTTTATTAATGGCAGCAGATATGGAAAACATTAAGGCTGATGAAGCTAAAATGAAAAAAATAAATTCTCTTTATGAAGGCGAAGATTCATACCTGATTTTCAGTATTAACGAAGAACGTTATACATTAAAAGGTTCTGGAATTTTGCAGATTATTAATGAGCCTAAAATCAGAAAGCTTCCGTTTGTGCCTTCATTTATAGAAGGAATTATAAATGTTCATGGAACTCCATATGCGGCCGTAAATACCTTAAAAATGAATAACGAAAAAGATTCAAATGTTTCGGGAACAAATTATATAGTTTTAAAAAGAGATGACGATCAGTTTTCAATTCATGTTTCCAATATTGAACTTTTTTTTGAACCGGAAAAAGAAGATATTCAGGCAGGTAAGGTAAGATACAAACAGAATTTTATTCCTATTTTTGAAACAGATAATATTGAAGAAAAACTAGTAAAAGCTTTATCTAAGGAAGTGCTATGACAAAAATTGATGTACTTATTGTAGATGATTCCGCTATTGCCAGAGGCATTTTCGAAAAAGCATTTTCGAGTACTCAGGATTTTAATATCGTCGCTTCTGTTTCGAACGGCAGAAAGGCTGTAGACTTTTGTAAATTGCATCATGTAGATTTAGTTGTTTCTGACTGCCAGATGCCGGAAATGGATGGAATTAAGGCTGCGGAAATACTTACAAACGAACTTAAAATTCCTGTATGCCTTTATTCAGATGATGAATCCTATATGGCGCAGGCCGTTCAGTCCGGAGCAATTCTATTTAAGGTAAAGCCTTCTCTTTCTTCTTACAGCACAAAAGCTTTTGAACTTTTCATTATGGAAATTAAAAAGGCTGTTGAAAAAAATAATATAACTCATAAAA
>CAMVBP010000155.1 GCA_947165795.1 uncultured Treponema sp. | reverse complement strand
CGGGAATTACAAAATCCGGGCGGAGCGAAACTTCGCATGGAATTCCTAAGGCAGAAATTTCATCATGAGTCTGCCAGAATTCTCCTGCCATTGTTACAAGATGTCCTCCGGCAGAAAATCCGATTACACCGACTTTGTTTGGATCTATATCCCATTCCTCTGCATTTTCTCGGACAAGCTGAATTGCCCTCTGAATATCCTGAAGCATTGAAGGGTGGTGATAAAGGCTTTCTGCAGTGCGGTATTTTAAAACAAAGGCTGTTACGCCGTTTTTCGCAAACCAGGTAGCTGTTGTATTTCCTTCGCTTTGCAAGCCAAGATGATGATAGCTTCCGCCCGGGCAGATAATAACTGCTGTATCGGTTTTAGTGCTTTCTTCAACAGGCTTATGCATGAACATTACAGAAGGCTGATTTGCCATGCCTTTTATATTCTTCCATAAATATATAGTTTCATCGTTTGAAAAAACGGGAAAAATTTCAATAAAAAAAATTGCTGCGGCTAAAACAAGAAATTTATTTTTCATGAATTAAAAGTTATCAGTTTATTATATGAATTGCAAGTTTCTTTTCTAAATTGTAAAATCTTGTTCTATGAAATTACGGGAAAAAATTAAAGCAATTATTTTTGACATGGATGGAGTAATCCTTGATTCCGAAACAATTTCCGACATAACCTGGAAAATGGCTGCCGGCGAAAAAGGTCTTGAAGTTAATGATGAAATTTTAAATGCCTGCCGCGGAACAAATAAAAACGACACAATGATAATCTTAAAAAAATATTACGGAAGCGATTTTGACAGCAAGGTTTTCCTGGAACGGACTTCGGAATTATTTCATCAAATAGAAGAAAAAGATGGAATTCCTTTAATGCCTTATGCAAAAGAAATTCTTGAATATTTAAAACCGCGTTACCGTCTTGCACTTGCATCTTCTACGCACGGTCCAACTGTTGAACGCCAGCTAAAAAATGCGGGCGTAATTGATTTTTTTGAAAAGCGTACGACGGGCGAAATGGTTGTACACAGTAAGCCCGATCCTGAAATTTATCTTATGGCGTGTAAATCAATTGGTTTTGAACCAGCTGAATGTGCGGCAATAGAGGACAGCCTGAACGGAATTAAAAGTGCATTTGCCGCAGGTCTTAATCCCGTTATGGTGGTAGATAAAATTAAGCCTACAGAAGAAATCCGTAAAATGTGCTGCGAAGTTTTTGATTCTCTTGAAGATTTAAAGTCAGTTTTGTAAAAATCATGATTTTTACCTATGTATTTATAACGGTTTGTATGATATACTAGTGTTCGAGGTAAAAATATGAAAAGATTTCTTGATGAAAATTTTATTTTGCAAAACGAAACTGCAGAGATTTTATTTCACAAATATGCAGAAAACGAGCCGATTTTTGATTTTCATAATCATTTGAGTCCGCAGGAAATCTTTGAAAACAAAACTCTCGGAAACCTTGCGAATGCATGGCTTGATCACGATCACTACAAATGGCGCGCAATGCGTGCGGCCGGCGTTGACGAAAGTTTAATTACCGGACACTTACGCAAAGACGGCAGCGTTAAATCAGATGACGAACGCGGCGGAAAAGATGCGGTTCAAAAAGCTGATTACGAACGATATCTGGCATTTGTAAAAACTCTTCAGGGCTGTGTGGGAAATCCGCTTTATCACTGGAGCCATCTTGAGCTTAAAAGATATTTTGGAATTTCTGAACCGATTACAGAAAAAAATGCAAAGGAAATCTGGGATAAATGCAACGAACTTTTGAGCAGAAATGAATTCGCGCCGAGAGGACTTCTTGAAAAGCTTGGCGTAAAAGAACTCTGTACAACTGATGATCCGCTTGATTCTCTTGAGTGGCATAAAAAAATTGCCGCTGAATGGAAAGATGTAAAAGTTCGTCCGTCGTTCCGCCCGGACTTTGCAATTAATGCAGAAAATAAAGCTTATCCTGAATATATTTCTAAACTCCAGGAGATGAGCGATAAAAAGTTTATGTCAATTAATGATATGATTGCAGCCCTTGCAGAACGAATGGATTTCTTTAAGGAAAATGGTTCTGTTGTAAGTGATCATTCTCTTGAAGATGATTTTTACATGCCTGCATCTTACGACGACGTAAATTACATTTTTGAAAAGGCATGGATTGGAAAAAAGCTTTCTCATGATGAACTTGCAAAATACAAAGGCTACATGCTTGTTGAACTTGGAAAACTTTATGCAGAAAAGGGCTTTGTAATGCAGATTCACATCGGCGCTTTGCGAGATCAGAATTCTTACATGCTTAATGCGGCAGGCAAAAATATTGGTGAAGACAGTCTTCAGGATTTTAATTTTGCTCCTCAGATTGGCGCAGTTTTGAATGCAATTTATTCTGCAAATCCAAATGCTAAAACAATTCTTTACAATTTAAATCCAAAGGATAATGAAGCACTTGCAACAATGGCCGCTAACTTCCGCAACTGCCAGTTTGGTCCTGCATGGTGGTTTAATGATCACAAAGACGGAATTGAAGAACAGATTCGTGTTTATTCACGTACAGGCGTTTTAGGAAAATATGTCGGAATGCTTACGGACAGCAGAAGTTTCCTTTCTTATCCAAGACATGAATATTTCCGCAGAATCCTTTGTAATTATAT
Source organism: uncultured Treponema sp. (assembly GCA_947165795.1). The sequence goes on along the minus strand of CAMVBP010000155.1, from coordinate 2,337 downwards.
TGGCAGCTTAGTTGAAGCCGGTGAATTTCCTTGGGATGAAGAAAATCTTGGAAAGCTCGTAAAAAATATCTGTTACGAAAACGCCGGACAGTTTTTTTCTACAGCGCTTTAGAGAAACTTAAGAATACATTTATAATTGATTTTCCCCTGTAAAAGTGTCATACTTATCAAAATATTTCAATTTTGACGAGGCTTGATTATGGAGAAAAAAATTGTTAACAACTACGGAAGTTTTGACGTTGTAATGTCAAGAGGAAAAGGTTCAACTCTTTGGGATGTAAACGGTAAAAAGTACATCGATTTTATTGCAGGAATCGGAGTGAACTGTCTTGGTCATAATTACAAACCATTAGTAAAAGCAATTTCTCGGCAAGCTACTCGTCAGCTTCATATTTCCAACTATTATTTGTCTGATGTTGGAATTGATTTTGCAGAAAATCTTCTTAAGGTAACCGGTTTTGAACGCGGTTATTTTGGAAACTCTGGTGCAGAAGCAAATGAAGCGGCAATTAAACTGGCAAGAAAATACGGTCAGTTGAATGGCGGTGCAAAAAGAAAAACAATTATCACTCTTGAAAATTCTTTCCACGGAAGAACTCTTGCAACTTTAACTGCAACTGGTCAGGAAAAATTTCATCCGGAATGTTTTGCACCTTATCCAGAAGGATTTAAAACAATTAAGGCAAATGATTTTTCTGCACTTGAAAATGCATTTGATGATACAACCGCAGCACTTTTTATTGAAGCAGTTCAGGGTGAAGGCGGTGTAAATATTCTTGATGAAAAATGGGCAAAGGCTGCTGCAGAAGCCGCAAGAAAAGCAGGTGCAATTGTAATGGTTGATGAAGTTCAGACAGGAATTGGAAGAACCGGAACTTTCCTTGCAAGCGACGCTCTTGGAATTAATCCTGAAGTTGTAACTCTTGCAAAAGGAATTGCAGGCGGAGTTCCAATGGGAGCTTGTCTTTTCCGCGGTAAGGCTGCTAACGTTTTTGAATCTGGAGATCATCAGTCAACATTTGCAGGAAATCCGCTTGCATGTGCGGCAGGACTTGTAGTTTTGCAGATTGTTTCAAGTCAGGAATTCCTTGACAGAGTAAACAATGCTGGTGATGCAATCCGCGGTGCAGTTGCCAGCTGGAATAATCCTCTTGTAAAAGATGTTCGCGGAAAAGGCCTTATGATTGGTATTCAGATTGATACAAAAGTTAATCCTCTTGATATCAAAAAGAAATGCCTTGAAAAAGGACTTTGTGTTACAAGCGCTGGAAGTGATGTAATCCGATTCCTTCCTCCACTGAACATTTCTGATAAAGAAATTAATGAAGGTCTTGAGATTTTTAAGAATGTTCTTGAAAATATCTAACAAACGACTGTTAGTTAGTGTTGCATTTTTATTGCTGCTTGGAAAAGTATTTGCGCAGGGAATTCTTGAGCATCCAAGAAAAGTATATAAACTTGCAACACAATATTTTGATATCCTGTTTTCTAATGAAAGTTCTCAGACAGCGTATCTGCTAGCGCAAAAAGCAGATGAAATTTATTTAGAAACAAAAGATGAAAATCCTCTTGATTATGATTTCCGCATGCCGGTTATTATTTCTCCGGATTCACAGATTTTTTCTGTAGAATATACATCTTCTCCATATAACCGCATAATTATTTTTGAAGGTTCAGGATTAGATTCCGACGACGAGTTTTTGCTTTATGAATGCTTTAAGAGGGAAGTTGCAATTGCGCAGCTTCAGTCAATTCGAAGCGCAGGAAGTAAAGTAATCGGAAAATTTATGAACAGCTTTACCCCGGTTTCTTTAATACATCTTCCCGATTCATTTATACAGAGTGCCGGCCGCATTTATATTTCTTCTACAGTTACAGATAAGCAGGCTCTTCAGCTTTTAACTCAGGCAAAAATAGAAAATAAATTTCCTTCGTGGTTTCAATGTATTTCCAGACGAGATATTTATCCAGGCAACGATGTTTATATCGCGGCAAATTCTGCGTTCAATGCGTTTTTAATTCAGCGTTATGGAATAGATAAATATGATTATTTCTGGGAATTATGCGGAGAAATAAATCTTTTATTTATTGGCGGAGTTTTTAATAAGGCGTACGGTACTTCAATTTCAAATTTATGGAAGGAATTTGAAGATTCAATTGCCATTCCGGAAAATCTAGAACAGATGGAAGCTTATGAGAAATGCGCCGAAACGGTTTTTCCAAACGATAGGGAAGCTTCCTATGAATTTTTAATTGCTTCTGATTATGGACTTATCTGGTATGACGAAATAAAAAAAGAAGTTGATTTTTATGATGAAAATTCTGATTTTAAAATCC
>CAMVBP010000154.1 GCA_947165795.1 uncultured Treponema sp. | reverse complement strand
GTCTGTCGTGTCTACCATTCCACCACTCCGGCGAACTTGGTAACACTAACATTTATTTTAAAATCTTTCAAGATGCAGGAAGTTAAAAGAATAAAAATGTGCTATAATAATTGGGTGAAAATTTTCTCTGACACTTTTACCGGACAAAAACCTGAATTTGTCTTAAAGACAGTATTCGGTTATGATTCATTTCGTTTACAGCAAAAAAAGATAATAGATTCAATTTTAAAAAATCAGGATACGCTTGCTGTAATGCCTACAGGCGGCGGAAAATCAATATGCTATCAAATTCCGGCCCTGATTTTTTCTGGAATTACAATAGTTATTTCTCCATTAATTTCTTTAATGCAGGATCAGGTTACTACCCTTTCTTCAAACGGAATAAAATCTGTATTTTTAAACAGTTCACAAAGTCTGGAAGAATATAATCAGGCTGTAAAAGAAATTCTAACTCACAAAGCAAAAATAGTTTATGTTTCTCCGGAAGGAGTTTCTTCCGGCAGAATAAGGGATATTCTTTGTCGTGATGAACTTGAAATAAGCTGCATCACAATTGACGAAGCTCACTGTGTTTCGCAATGGGGACATGACTTTCGTCCGGATTATCTTGAAATTGCAGGTTTACGAAAGCTGTTTCCAAAAACTCCGGTCCTCGCTTTAACCGCAACTGCAACCGAAGAAGTGCGAAACGATATCTGCAAAAATCTTGGAATGAAAAACAGTAAGGTTTTTATTTCGAGCTTTGACCGTCCGAATATTTTTCTTGAAGTTCAGAAAAAGGCAAATAACTATAATCAAATTATTGATTATATAAAAAAGCATTACGGCGAAAGTGGAATTATTTACTGCAATTCGCGCAAAAAGGTAGATGAAATTACAGCTTATCTAGATTCCCTTGGATATTCCGTTCTGAATTATCATGCAGGCTTAAGCGACGAAATCCGCAAAAAAAATCAGGATTTATTCATTAAGGATGAAATTCAGATTATGGTTGCTACGGTTGCTTTTGGTATGGGAATTGATAAACCGGATGTACGTTATGTAATTAATTATGATCTGCCAAAAAGCATAGAAGAATACTATCAGGAAATTGGCCGTGCGGGCCGCGATGGAATTGAATCATCTGCCCTGCTTTTATATTCTCCCGGCGACATACATAAAGTACGATTCTTTTTTCAGGATGCCGCAGATCCGCAAATGGCAGAGCAGTTACTGCAGCAAATGGTTAATTATGCAAATGCGCATACCTGCAGGCGTAAGATTCTTTTAAAATATTTCGGCGAAAATTTTTCTCCTGAAGATTTAAGTCAGGAACAAAAAAAATGCTGCTGCGATATCTGTAAAAAAGAAGTAGACCCGGATTCTCTTGTAGATATGACAATTCCAGTTCAAAAGCTGTTATGCTGCATAATCAGAACTGAACAGAAATTCGGCGCCGCTTATGTAATTGATGTTTTGCTTGGAAGCATAGAAAAACGGATTATAGAAAACGGGCATAACAATCTTTCTACCTGGGGAATTGGAAATGAGCTTTCAAGGGAAGACTGGTTTGCACTGACTGATATTCTCTGCCAGAAGGAATTTATTCAGCGGACCGGAGAATATAAAATCATTACGCTTTTGCCAAGAGGGAAAAAATTCCTTGAACAGCGCGAAACCTTAATGCTTCCTTTTGAAAAATCCTGGATTTCGCCGCTCGCAAAAACTGCAAAATACAAGGCCGCAAAAAATATGCCTGTTCCGCAAAAGCCGGAGCTTTCTGATGATATTGCAAATGCAATTATGGATGATCTGAAAAAATGGCGAAAACGAAAGGCCGATGACATGAATGTTCCGCCGTTTGTAATTTTTGGAGACAAAACTCTTTATGATCTTGCCGCAAAAAAACCGGTAAATAAAAATGAACTTTTGAAGATTTATGGAATTGGTAAAATGAAAGCCGAAGAGTTTGGAAAATCAATCATTGGAATTATAGAAAATTACAAGTAACCGAATTCCAAAGAATCAGCGTCTATTACAATTTCATTTTCATTCAAAAAAGAAATGTGTTCTGCCGCTCTTTCTATGCATTGCCGTAATTCCCTGATATTCCCCGGCCATCTGTATTCGCAAAGACATTCAACTGCATTTCCGGAAAGCTTTACATTCAGTTCATCTGCAATATTTTCTGCTATAACAGGAATGTCTTCGCGCCGTTCACGTATAGGCGGAAAATATATAACATTCGCTGATATTCTATAGTACAAATCAGGACGAAAAGAACCATACTCCATCATTTCATAAAGATTCGCATTTGTTGCAAAAATAAACCTTACATCAACTTTTTCACTTATATCACTTCCAAGCGACTGAACAATTCCGTTTTCTATTACGGACAAAAGCATGGCCTGAAAACTCATCGAAGCAGAACCGACTTCATCTACAAACAGGGATCCGCCGTCTGCACTTTTTATTGCTCCTTTCTGATAGACCGCATCTGTATAGGCTCCGTTGTCTACTCCAAAAAAACTGCTTACGGCAAGCGTATCGACAACCCAGGAAGCATTAATAGGTTTAAAAGGAAAAGCGTTTCTTGGAGAAAGCTGGTGTATTAATTTTGCAGCTGAAGATTTTCCGGTTCCCGTTTCGCCCAAAAGTAAAACCGGAGAAGAAGACTGTGCATAATTAAAAATTCTTGTCCGTACATCTCGGATTGAATCAGAGTTCCCGGAAAAAAATCCAAATACAGAATCGGGAAGTCCAAGAAATCTTTCTCTGGAAAGCTGCCGAAAACCAGAAGGATTAAATCTGCAGATGTTTTCGTCTTTTATATGCCTGCAGCAGTTAAGAAAAATTTCCTGATTTACAGGAAACGGAAGGATAAAGCGGAATTTTTCTTCGGAATATTTTCTTATTGCTTCCGGGCTGTCTAAGGGAATAAAACAGATAACCCGTTCTGAATTATCTTCTAATGAAGTCTGATACAAAGGAAGGGCAATTTGCAAAAAGTCAGAATCTATTACAACTATTGTTGCATTTAACTCCGATAACTCATCAAGGATTGGAATAACGTTTGTTGAAAACAACGAAATGCAGGCATTCTTGCAAAAATCAACGACATCACTTCTAAAAGAAAGCACCGATAACGTTGCAATACTTTCAATAGATTGATTCAAATATAAAATCCTTACTTTATAAAATTTCTTACTTGTTTTTAAAAAGTCTGTACCAAATCAAGACAATTATATACCACAAATATGGTAAAAGCAAAAATATTTTAAAAGGGTTATGAAGGATTTCTGAATAAATTTCATGGCCTTTTTCGAAGGTTGAATCTTTTACACGTTTTACGCGTTCAGAAAAAATTCCAAATGAATCTTTATAGAACAGGAATATGCTCGAAGAAAATCTATTTCGTCTCCTATATGCCCAGCAGTTTTTCTCTTTTATTCCATCGCTCAAAAGAACTAAAGAAGGCTGAGCTTTAAAGATTGCCTGAATGACATCATCTTCAACACTCTTCTGATAATAACCTACGTAGCGGCCGACAATCTTTATTTCCCGGAAAGTATCGTGAATATTTTTTTCCGCTTTTGTAAGTGTCTTTTTTGTAGAACCAAGAAGATACAGAGATTTATAGTGAGAATCCAAAACCGAAAGTATTTGAATAACTGCATTAAACGGATTGTAACGTACAGGAATTTCTTTTTTAAGGAATCTGGCTCCTTTTAAAATACTTTTAGAAACCGGAAGAATTAAATCTGCGTTTTTTATTGTATCTGCAAAATCGCCTTTATGACGGGCTTTTAAAAGATTCCAAATAGAAAGAAAAACTATCTGCTTTGTTCCAGGTTTTGAAAGAAGTTCAAGAATTTCACCTTCAAGATTCTCTGGTGAACAAATATCAACTGGCACTCCAATTAATGAAATTCGGTTACTAGACATTTTTTCCTCCTGCTAAAATCTCAGAAACTGCACTTTGAATTGCTGCAATCCCATACAGGCTGGCAGTTTCGCATCTTAATATATTTACGGCAAAATGAATTGAATGAAACAGTCCTTTTTCTCTTAAAACAGAGATTTCGTCCGGGCTAATTCCACCTTCACAGCCAACTGCAATACATATTTTTTTGCAGCTTCCATTTTTTAACTGTCCGCTGCTAAGGTTCTGCTTTATAACTTCAAAAAGATTTTCGCTGAATTCGGTGCGCTCATACAGAACAAAACAAAGTGAATCCTTAGAAAAATTTTCGATCGCTGAATTCAGACTTGTAAGCGGGTGCAGGACTGTTTGAATTGGAGAACCGCTCTGCTGTCTGGCTTCTTTTACAATTCTCTCCATTCGTTCCGTCTTATTCTGACTCATGGAAGCAATGCTGCTTTTTTCTGAATATTCACCGGTAACAGGAACTATATTTTTTATTCCGCATTCAGTTGCCTGTCTTACAATAAGCTCGAATTTCTGTGCGCGCGGCAAAAACTGCAGCAAGGTATATTCAATATTCTGTTCAACTTCCTTTTCAATATTCTGCGACTGCACTCCCCGCGTAACACTTTTTGCATTAACTTTTTCATCCGAAGAAAAACCGTTGCAAAGCTGTAATGTGATTTTTTTTGAATCATCAGAAATTTTTGCAACAGTTGTCTGAAAAAGCTCTCCATTTTTAAGACGGACATTTACCATGCTTCCACATTTTACTCTGAGAACCTGTCTTAAATAATGAAAATTATCTCCGGATATATTTATAAGTCCTTTCTTATCCGGAGATTCATCTATAATTAATTGACGCATTATTTTGCAACAACCTGTTCAGATTCTTTTTCTGCTTCTTCCTGAAGTTCTTTTAAAGTTTTTGCATTCTGAACAAGCGTAAAGAAATTCTTATCGGAAATAACTTTTAATGCCTCCTGAAGCTGCAAATCATAATCAAGATCATACAAAGGAGAAGGCTGAGATTTTTGTTAAATGGCGTCCTAAGCTGATGTTCTCATGGAAAAGAGTACAATCACT
>CAMVBP010000153.1 GCA_947165795.1 uncultured Treponema sp. | reverse complement strand
ACGAAAGAAAAGAATTTAGAAAATAAAAAAAAGGCAGAAGATGAATTAATTAAAAAGAATCAAAAAAGAATGGAAAATAAAATTGGAAGGCAAGTGAAAAAAAATATTCTGTTAAACAATATAATTTTAATTATCTCCGGCGCAGTAATTTTTTTTCTGGCACATCCGAATTATATTTTTAAAAACGGAATTGGATTTTTAGGATATTTAATTTATCTTCCGTTTTGTCTTTTATTAAAAAATACCAATATTAAAAATTCATTTTTTTACGGCGGAATTTACGGAAGCTTAAGTTATATTTTATTTTTATTCTGTTTAAGGAATTTCCACCCGGTAGCTTTATTATTCATTCCCATTTATTTCTTTGTTTTGTATGGAATTTTATTTCTTGCATTAAAGTTATTGGAGAAAATATATACAAATTATTGTTTTATATTGCAGATTCTTTGTGTATGCATTTTTGAATATTTACGTACACTTGGATTTTTAGGCTTCCCGTACGGACAGCCGGGCTATACGCAATGGCAATTTATACCGCTGATTCAGCTGAGCAATATTACAGGAATTTCAGGTTTGAATTTGCTTGTTATAATTCCGGGCTTTGTTGCGGCAAATTTTTTTGAATTAAAAAAATCAAAATCAAAAGAACTCTTTTTATCGCGTCCCGTTTTTATAACAGGGAGCGTATGGATTTTTTTATTCATTTTTTCATTAATATACGGAACAGTCTGCATAAATAAATATGTGAAAATTGAATCACAATCAGGAAAAATTACAGCGGCTTTAATTCAGAATAATGAACATCCCTGGGAAAATGGAATAGAAGCACATAATAAAAATGTAAATAATCTTATTGAACTTTCTAATAAAGCTATGAAGGAAAATAATGCTGAATTAATTGTATGGCCCGAAACTTCTGTTGCTCCTTCAATTCTTTATCATTTTTATAAAATGGATAATTCTCCGCGCTTTGTTCTTGCTTATAAAATAATTAATTTTATGTTTTCGTCTGATGCAGATTTTGTAATTGGAAATGTTAATAAAACTGTTGATAAAAACGGAAGGGAAAATAATACTAATAGTGTGCTTCATTTTAGTCCCGGAAAAAATGTATTTCCTCCTGAACCTGTAATGTATTCAAAACAGCATCTTGTTCCGCTTTCTGAATCTTTTCCATGGGAAAATATTTTTCCTAAAATTGCAGAAATTCTAAAAAACGGTTCACCGGATTTTTGGGAAGCCGGAAAAGAAAATGTTGTCTTTAACTTTAAGGATTTATCTTTTGTAACTCCTGTTTGCTTTGAAGATACATTTGGAAATGACTGCCGCAAGATGATTCTGGATTTAAAAAATCAGAAGGATGAAGAAAATAATCACTTTGAAAAAAATCATGGGGCCGCATTTATTAATCTTTCAAATGATTCCTGGTCCGAAAGCCTTGTATGTCAGAAGCAGCATTTGAGCATGGCAGTTTTTAGAAGTGCAGAAAATAATATTCCTTCGGTAAGAAGTACGACTAGCGGGCAGACAGCTTATATTAACGGCACCGGAAAGGTTGTAAAAGAACTGGCGCCTTTTTGCAGTAATTACCTTATTTGTGAAATTCCTGTAATTGGCACAAAATCAATGACGTTTTATACAGCGCATGGAGACTTGTTTTCCGTACTGATAATAATTTGTTTTTCTGCATTGTTGATAATCAGATTAATAACTGTTATAATAAAGAAGTTAAAAATAAATAAGCAATAAGGCAAATTAAAGGTAAGATTTTTAAATGGCTGAAAAAAAAGAAATAGAAAAGAAAAATATTACAATTTTTGGTCAGGAAACAGAATTTGACGGAATCCTTGAATTCAGCGACAGACTTGTTATTACAGGAAAATTTAATGGAAAAATAATAGCACCAAAAGGCGATCTTACAATTGCAAAAAATGCTGAATGTACAGTTGAATCTATTGAAGCAAACTCAATTGTTGTTTCTGGAAATGTAAAAGGAAAGTTATATGCAACTGAGCGCGTTGAAATTTGTGCGGGCAGTGTAGTAGAAAGTGATATCACAACAGCAAGAATCAGAATTGCAAATAACGTAGAGTTCAGCGGAGAAGTGAGTATGCTGGATTCTGAGCCCGATGTAGATTTGTTCTCAGTGGCTTCTTCTGAATACAAAAAGGCCATGATAATCCATTCGGACGTAATAAAATAGTTTTTATGAAAAATTATTTTGCTTGACAGAAATGAAAAAAAATATTAAAAAGAAATAAAGGGCAATTATAACTGAACACCTTCCTTTCAAAAAAGAAAATCAAAATTAGTTTAATATATGTTTTTTCGGGGAAATCTTAAAAACAATAAAATCATAAATATGGAGTAGTTTTAATGTCAGCATTAAGAAGACGAAGTGAAGAAACTCAAAATTCTGATGCAATGCCTGCAGAAGAAAATCAGGCTGTTTTTGATTTTGATTCAAATGAAAATCAAGAAAACCAAGAAAATCAAACTGAACAATCTGCTGAAAATGTAGAAGAAAAAACTGATTCTGAAATCATCGAAGAAAAATCAGAAGAAGAAACTGAAAGTCAGTCGGAATCAGGAAAAGTTGTAGTAAAGAGAAAAAAGATAGTAAAAAAAGCAGAAGAAAATTCAGAAGGTGCAGGCGATGCAGCCTTTGCACACAGAAATCCAAAGCAGGGAAGATATAATAGCAGACCTGCGCAGCCAAGAAGAAACTATGGTTCAAGACCTACATATCCTTCTCCAAGCGGAGAAGTTGCAGAAAATATTGCTGCTGCAGATGCCGCTTCCTCTGAAGATAATTCAAACAGACCAAGACTTTTAATCAATGATTTAACATTAAAGAGTATGCCTGAGCTTCGCGAGCTTGCAAAGCAGTATGGCTTTACGGAAGATGATCTTGCTCCAATGAAAAAGCAGGATTTGATTTTTGTAATTCTTAAGGCTCATACAGAACACGGCGGAATTATTTTTGCTTCCGGTGCGCTTGAAATTTTACCGGATGGTTACGGCTTCCTCCGTTCTCCACAGAACAGTTATCTTCCTGGTCCGGATGATATTTATATTTCTCCAAGTCAGATTCGTCTGTTCAATCTTAAAACTGGTGATACAGTTTACGGACAGACCCGTTCTCCAAAAGAAGGCGAACGCTTCTTTGCATTACTTCGAATAGAAAGCGTAAACTTTGACGAGCCTCGAGTTGCACAGACTCGTGTTCCTTTTGAAAACTTAACACCGCTTTATCCTGACGAAAAACTTCGCCTGGAAACTGTTTCTACCGAAGTTTCAACTCGTATTGTTGACTTGTTTGCACCGATCGGTAAAGGTCAGCGTCTTTTGATTGTTGCGCCTCCTAAAGCCGGTAAAACAATTCTCATGCAGAAAATTGCAAATGCAATTACAACAAACAATCCAGAAGTTTACCTCATCGTTCTTTTGATTGATGAACGTCCTGAGGAAGTTACAGAAATGGAGCGTGCAATTAAGGGAGAAGTTATTTCTTCTACATTTGATGAGCAGGCTACACGACACGTTCAGGTTGCAGAAATGGTTTTGGAAAAGGCAAAACGTCTTGTTGAACATAAACGCGATGTTGTAATTTTGCTCGACTCAATCACACGTCTTGCGCGTGCATATAACCAGACAGTTCAGACATCAGGAAAGGTTCTTTCCGGTGGTGTTGATTCAAATGCTTTGTTTAAGCCAAAGAGATTCTTCGGTGCTGCCCGCAATGTAGAAGAGGGCGGATCGCTTACAATTATTTCTACTGCTTTGATTGAAACCGGTTCACGCATGGATGAAGTTATTTTTGAAGAGTTTAAGGGAACCGGTAACTCAGAAATTGACCTTGACCGTAAACTTGCTGAACGACGTCTCTTCCCGGCTATCAATATTAAAAAGTCCGGAACACGTAAGGAAGAGCTTTTGCTTACAGAAAGCGAGCTTCAGAAAATCTGGATTTTACGTAAAGTATTGAATCCTATGGAAGACGTTGAAATTACAGAGCTCATTCTTGACAGAATGAAGAAGAGCAAGACTAACGAAGCGTTCCTTGCAAGCATGAATGCAGGAACTGCGGGAATGGAGTAATTTATCCGCTTGTGCGGACAAAATAAATGGAGGTAAAAAGTGGTTATCGATCGAAAGGAATTGAAAGCTGCTGCTAAGGAACAGATTAAGGGGAATATTGCAACCTATTTCGGTTTGAATATCGTTTTAGGACTTATTCTTTCTATTTCATCTGTAAGTTTTGTTGGTCCTCTTGTTCTTGCAGGACCATTACAGCTTGGTCTTGTACTTTTTATGATGGAAGTTGTAAGAAAGGGCAAGGGTGAGTTTGGAACAGGCTTTAAAGGCTTTAATAATTTTGGAGCTTCTTTTATTGCCGGTTTGTTAATGACTGTATTTATTTGTTTATGGACTTTACTTTTATATATTCCTGGAATTATTGCTGCATTTAGATATTCAATGACATTTTATATTCTTGCAGATAATCCGGAATTAAGCGGATATGACGCAATCAAGAAATCAAAAGAAATGATGGTCGGACACAAATGGGAATTATTTGTTCTTCTTTTAAGTTTCTTCTGGTGGTACATTCTTGGAATAATTACATTCGGCCTTGCATATATTTATGTTCAGCCATATATTGATGCAACAATGGTTAATTATTATGAAAAATTAAAGGCAGAACAGAATACAGTTAAAGCTGAATAAGATAAACGCGTCAAAAATCATTTGGTTTTTGACGCTTATTTTTTATAAAAAAATAGCATCTACGCTATTTTTTTTATTTTTTTTAAAGGATATTTTTTATGAAGACAAGGAAAATAAAAAGGGGAATTTTTATATCACTTTATATACTTTGCTTTGCCTCAATTTTCTGTGCAAAAAATTCATCAGGAAATAAAAAGCCTGTTACCTGGACAATCGATGTTTCTGATGCGGACCAGGGAAATATGTGGTATATAACTCATGAT
>CAMVBP010000152.1 GCA_947165795.1 uncultured Treponema sp. | reverse complement strand
GCTCTTATATAAAAAGGCGGAGGATTTATAATGATTGGTTTTTATGATTACACGGTAGTTCTCACTTATCTCTCTATGCTTTCTGCAACCAGCGGAATTATACTTTGCTTAAATGACATTGGACATCCATATCTTGGAATGTTCTTTTTAATGTTCTGCGGGTTATGCGATGCCTTTGACGGAAAAGTTGCACGTACAAAGAAAAACCGTACAGAACAGATGAAAAAATTCGGAATTCAGATTGATTCACTTTCTGACCTTATTGCATTTGGAGTTTTACCTGCCTGCATTGGAATTGCAATGTTAAGAAGCAGCATTGAATATTCTATTTTCCCTGATTTTAAATTTCTTCATCTGGCAGATAAATCTGCAATAATTAAAATAGTTCTGACATTTATTGCCGTATTATATTCTTTAGCTGCAATGATTCGTCTTGCATATTTTAATGTACTCGAAGAAGAACGTCAGCAAAAAGAAGGCGGTGGCGTAAACAAAACTTATTTAGGTCTTCCTGTTACAAGCTCAGCCCTTGTATTCCCGACTATACTTTTAATTCATATTTTCAGCAGTGCTGATTTAACACTACTCTACTTTATTTTTCTTGGAATTGTCGGATTTTTATTTATTTCAAAAATTCAATTTAAAAAGCCAACCATGAAAGGCATTTTAATTATGATTTCCATTGGAATAATAGAAGCAGCTGCGCTTGCATGGATTTTTATTGTAATGAAAAAGCAGTAATTGAATTATGGATTCCCTTACTTTTCTTTATAAAACTGTTCCAGGAAGAATATTTTTAAAGATTCTTGCTTCCAGAGCAGTCTCAAAAATCTGCGGAGCTTTTCTTGATTCAAAGCTTTCGTCGTTTTTAATTAAAGGATTTGTCCGCAAAAATAAAATTGAACTGGACGATTATCAGACAGACGGAATAAAAACCTTTAATGAATTTTTTAGAAGAAAAATAAAAGACGGCCGCCGTAATTTTGATATGGAAGCCTTGCATTTATGTGCTCCTTGCGACGGCCTTCTTTCTGTATGGCCGGTTAAAGAAAATACAGTTATTCCAGTAAAACAAAGTATTTATACAGTATCATCGCTATTAAAAGATGAAACACTTGCCGCTGAATATAACAACGGCTTATGTCTTGTTTTCCGTCTTTGCGTAGATAATTATCACAGATACTGTTATGCAGATTCCGGCAATAAAAGTGAAAACATTTTTATTTCAGGGAAGCTTCATACAGTAAGACCAATTGCACTGGAAACTCTTCCTGTATTTACAGAAAACTGCCGTGAATATACGACGATCGAAAGCAAAGCCTTTGGCAAAATTGTTCAAATGGAAGTTGGCGCAATGCTTGTTGGAAGAATTGTAAACATTGAAGGAAAAGGATTTGCTGAACGGGGAAAAGAAAAAGGATTTTTTGAATACGGCGGTTCTACTATAATTCTGCTTTTAAAAGAAAATTCAGTACAGATCAAAAAAGAAATAATTCAAAACTCACAAAACGGAATTGAAACTCCGGTAAAAATGGGTGAGATGATTGGTGAAAAAGAATAAGCCAACATACAAACGTTAGTTAGTTTAACTTTTATTCATTTTCCCATTTCTTAAAAAGATAACGTGGCTTTCCTTCTGTAATACTTCCATATTCAATTGACTCTTTTGGACAGTTAGAAATACATGCCATGCAATGTGTACAGTTTTTACCCCAGACAGGCTTCTTATCTGTTATGGAAATATTATTTAAAGGACAAAGCCTTGCACATTTTCCACAGCCTATACAGGAATCCTTTACATAAAAATCTTTTGCAGTTAATTTAATTTTAATCCACAAAGGCGTAAATGGAAGAATTATCAATAATTCAAAAATAAATACATGCCGTGACTTTAATTTTTCGCCGGACTTAATAAGCTGCGAAGTCTGAACGATTTTTTCTTTTGCACTAGAAATTCGCTGTTTTACTGTTTCTGTATCCTGCATAGGATAAGCATCACTTGCAATATAATTTCTCGGCATAATAATATCTGAAGAACCTTTATAAACAAGATGCTTTTTGCGGCACATAGCTTTTGCAAGTACGCTGGCACAACCGCTGTAGCCTCCGCTTGTAAAGATAAAGTATACATTTTTATTTCCGGATAATATAACTTTCTTTAGAAATCTGCTCATAAAAACAGGCATTTCACAGACATAAATTGGAGCACAGATTACAAATGGTTTTTCAGAGTAAATTTCTGAATAATCAGCTGCCTGAATTTTTGGCAGCAAATCAAGATATTTATCTTCTGTAAATCTGGCAATTTCTTTAGCCGCAAATTCAGTATTGCCTGTAGCCGAAAAAAATAAAATCATATTGTATAAACCTTCATCTGTTCTGTTTTTCCCCGAATCTGGGCATCATCTATAAATTTAAATTGTTCATTTTTATTTTCTGATTTTATTCTGTTTACCGTTTCTTCAGATAAAAGTAAATCAACTTTATATGTTTTACATAAAGATTCAATTCGGCTTGCAGTATTAACGGTATCTCCAATTACTGTATATTCCATTCTGTTTTCGGCGCCAATTGTGCCGGCAAAAACAGAGCCTGTATGAATTCCTATTCCAAATTTTATTTCGGGAAAGCCATCTTCTTTAAATTGTCCATTAATTTCTAAAAGAGCTTTTCTCATTTCAATTGCTGCAGCAAGTGCATCATTACTGTGATTAGAAGAAGAAACTGGAGCACCAAAAATTGCCATAATAGAATCACCAATATATTTATTAATTATTCCATGGTGATTTGTAATACATTTTCCAAGTGAGGTAAAATATCGGTTTAAAAGAGAAACGACATCTTGAGCAGACATTTTTTCACTCATTGTAGTAAAACTTCGAATGTCGCAGAACAAAACCGTAACTTCACGAACTTCACCTCCCCTTTCAATTCCTTTACTTTCTTTCATAAGATAATCGCGGACTTCAGGATCAACAATTTTTCCAAATGTATCGCGCATGAATTCTTTTTCTTCAAGAGAAGCTGCCATGTCATTAAAGCTGTCTGCAAGAAGGCCAAGCTCATCTGCAGTAACGACATCAACTTTAGTTTTATAATCTCCGTCCTTTATTCGCCGTGCAGTTTCTGTAAGTTTAGAAAGCGGATTTAATATTATTTTAGAAAGCGAAAAAGTTATAACTATAGAAAAGAAAAGAAACATTGATGAAATTATTACAAGACCTATCTGAATACTTTCTCCACTTCTTAACTGTGTAAAAATATGATTAGCAAGCAGAAGGCCTATCGGGAACACAGAAGAAACCATACAGCAATAAACAAGAAGATGAGAAAAATGTGGATTTACAGAATGCTTTGAATGCTGAATATGTCCGTTAGGAAAAATCTTTGGAAGGAGCAAAGTTCTATTTAATAGCTCAATACCTAGAAATGAAATTGTATAAGCTGTCATTCCAGAAATTAAAGCAAACGCCCAGCTGGAAATTAAAATATATGAAATATGAATTCCAAGTTTAACTTTTGCATAAATTACAAAAGGAATTTCGATAAAGTAATATATGTTCCAGCCTATTACAGAGGAAAGCGAAAATACGGAAGGAATTTCCGCAACAGATTTTAGTATTTTATCATCTTCCTTTAAATTTCTTCGTGAATAATTTAAACAGAATACTGTAGGAACTAAAAATGCAGCAACAAGAGAAATGTTTGAAAGCTTATTAGAATTTAAAAAAGATTCCCACTTAACTATATTTTCAATATCCCCCATAGGAAATCTGATTATTGTAGGAACGACAACTGCAATAATATTTGCAAGTATTACAACAAGACCAAAAAACCAGGTAACATGCTTAATATACTTTTTATCAATTTGCATAATATATAATTATACCACAGATTTTTCTGTTTTCATATTATTTTAGATTTCGCTTATTGGAATATGATAAACTGAACCGCATTTACGGCAGATTACTTCAAGAGGATCCGGTCCGTTTTTACGTATGTCTTCAAGATCCTTTGCAGGAAGTCCTCTGATATGTTCAATATAATATTCCTTATTGCACGGGCAGTCAAAAACAATATCGCGCTTCATTGTAATAAGCGGCTTAAACTCGCGGAACAGTCCAAGAATAATATCTTCGGAATCGACTTCGTTTTCGCTGTAGAGCAGACCTATACTCGGGCAGGCACGGAATGCATTTTCTACACGGCGCAATAAATCTTCTTCATCTTTATCCTCTTCCTGATGACTGTCTACCTGAGAGCCCAATTCTGCAGTACCGCCAGTCTTCGGCATTATCTGAATATACATTGCACCGGCTCCGGTTACTCGCCCCTCTTTATCAAACTGAATGCTTGAATTAAAGGCTGTGTTAATCTGCTCGGACTGAGCAAAGTATGTGGCAAAGTCTCGGGCAATATTTTCTCCGTCTACATCTACTGTTGAATTCTGAGGATATTTATCATCTTTATGGATACGTGAAAAAGTAATATTCCCAGGTCCAAGAAACGGTTTTAGATTCCAGTTTTCAAGAGGCTTATCAAGAGGAATATGTTCATTTTGTATATAACTTCTTAGGTAACCTTTTGAATCAGCTTCTATAGTGTATCCTTCGGCAGGCCCCGTTCCTTCATAACGAATCAAAGTATGCTCCATATCCTTCATCATAGGAATTGTAAGGGCACCGCAAAGACTTGCCTGACCGAGAATATATGTTTCCAGGATTCCAAGTTTATGTTGAGCGCGCATCTGATTTACAAAACGTGTTCCGTGAAAAAGTGCACCGCGAATGCGTCCTTCAGCCATAGTAAAAATTCGAAGCTGATCCGGTTCAATTTTATCTAAGTGAGCAATAAGCTCTTTATCTGTAATTTGTGCTTTAATCATATACATAATATAGTAGATTTATTGATTACTTACAATCAAAGCGTTATAATAGGAAAACATTTTTTAAATAAAGAGGTACAAAAATGGCTATTGATGAACACTTGCAGACTGTACGACACAGCTGCGCTCATGTGATGGCAGAAGCTATTTTGAAGCTTTACCCGGGCAC
>CAMVBP010000151.1 GCA_947165795.1 uncultured Treponema sp. | reverse complement strand
CCATCCATTCTTGCGAATGTTTTGACAATATATCTGTTTAATATAAAAATGTCAATAGTAAAAAAGTCGAATTTAGAAAATTTTCTGGAATTGAAAGTTTATACAATAATTAAGAACGGGTACAATGAGGAACGTACATTCCTTAAAAAAAATATGTATTATGTGGCACAATATCTAAATAATTGAATATGGAGCTATTTTAGTTTTACTCCGTTTTTAATTATCGAAGCAGGATATTGTTCAACGTATGCAATCCGTCCGTTCAGAATTCCAAGCTTTACAATTTCGCTGTCTGTTCCGCCGCGCATTCCTTCCATTCCGTTAAAGATAAAATTTCCCATAGAAAAAACAATCAGGCTGTTACCATGCCATTCGGTCGGCTGCAGTACATGAGGATGACTTCCAAAAACTACATCGGCGCCGTTATCGCAAAGTCTCTGATAAAATTCACGCTGCTTTTTTGTAGGAGAAAAATTATATTCTTCTCCGCCATGAACATTTACAATTACAAAATTTCCTGCTTTTTTTTCTGCCTTTATCTGTGTAAACAGTTCATCATTTTTCCAGAGAATGCCGGCACGTTCTTCGGTAGCAGTTGCAGTTTTTTCTCCATTGAATCCGGAACGTTCAACAGGAAAAGCGCCGCAGGAAATTACAGCAACAGGAAGTCCCTTTATAGTTGTGTGATAGAATTTTTTTGCTTCTTCTATATTTTTCCCGATTCCGCTGGAAGGAATGTTATATTCTTCAAAAGCGGCGAGTGTATCTTTAAAGCCGTCTTCTCCATAATCATAACAGTGATTATTTGTCTGCATAAGATAATCAAATCCGGCTTCCATAATTTTTGGAAGAACTTCCTTTTTGAATTTAAAGGTATAAGTTTTAGTAGCATTTTTCCAGGATTCAGTTACAACTCCTTCAAGATTTCCGATTGTAAAATCAGCATTCTGAAGAATTGGAAGCGTATCGCCAAAAACTTTTTCAAGTCCGTTTTCATTATCTATAAGAATTTCCTGAACTCCGCGGGCAACCATAATGTCACCGACGCTTGCAATTGTTACAACTTCGGCAGATGATTTTACTTCCGGAGAAGGAAATATTTTTTCGCAGTAATCAAAAGCAGGCTGAAGAATTATTTCTTCGGTAATTGTACAGAGAACACCGGTTTTAAAAATCAATTTATAGGACGGATCATCTGAATAAAGTTTTTCTACCGGTAAAGCCCTGTTGCCTTGAGGAAGGTTTTCAGGAATAACAAAAGTCAAATTAAGTTCCGGTGAATTAATGGAAACCGAATCGCCTTTTGAAGAAAAATCTGCAGGAACTGTCGGAAGAAAAGAATTCTGAGAAATTATAAAAAATTTCTGATTGGCCTCGTATTCCTGCGGAAGTAACGCAATTTCCTGATGAGGCTGAATTGTTCCTGCATTTTTTATTACCGGTCCAAAAAAAGTTTCTTTATCTGCATCTTTATCTGAAGTTTTTACAAAAGAAATATTCAGCTCTTTTTGAGGAAGCGGTGCATTTTTAAAGTATTGTTCGTAAAGCTTATCGTTAACGCGGACTATGTAAGAAACCGGTCTGAAGGCATGGCGGAAAAAAATAATACACAGAGTTATAAGTATAATTATTGCAAATGAAATAATAATGTTTGCCTTAATTACTGGCGGTTTTATCCATTTTTTGATTTTTTTGCATACTGCCTGAATTTTTCCTTTTAATTTGCTGCCGTTTTTCTTTGCAGAGTTCTTTGATTTTTTATTATCTGAGTTTTTTGCATTATTTGATTTCTTTGAAGAATTTACTCCGGAAGATTCTGAACTTTTATTCTTTTTTGAAGTTTTTTTTGTTTTTTCAGACATTCGTGATTCCTTTTTGTAAAGTGTTCAAGCACTCAGAAAATTTTGAAACTTTTCTAATTATACTTATAGGATTTAAGTCTTTCAACATGGGCCCTATCGTTGAAAGTAGCAGAATAATTTGGAACAGGGCGCGAATGTATGTGGGGATTTTCGGGCGCAGTATAAGGGTTCAAATAATTAATAGATCTTTTTTGCGTAAAAAAAAAGTAATTATTTTTTCATGTTTCTATTGACAGAAACAAAATTGTGATGTATAACTATTTCAAGATGTTACTATGTATAGAAACATCTTGAAATAGTAAATAACAAATTTAATAAAGCGTGCCTGCTGTCGCGGAGACTGCTGCTGCCGCGAAGGCTCAATAAGGAGGAGTAATATGCCTAGAACCGATTCTATTTATTTTTCAATTTCTTGTGAACGTTATACGCCGTTCAGCCTTGCCAGAAAACTTGGTGCTTCTGCAATTCTTGAAAGTGCATCTTTTGCGAGGGGAAAAGACCGTTATTCAATTCTTTTGCTTGAGCCTGCTTTTCATATTATTCAGGATGACGATGGCGTTGCATTTTTAATAGACGGAAGACGCCTTCCTTATAAAGGAAAAAATGAAACTGGAGAAACAATTGCTCCGGGAAGCCGTCAGCTTCATACACCGGATATTCTTGATGCACTTTTGTATGTTGCGCAGCAAAATGACATGAGCTTTGTAAATAATGAAGACGGTTCAAAAACAGCAAATACAATTCCTGTTCCTACCAGCGGACTTGGATTTTTGAGTTATGAATTTTCTGCACGCTGCGACACAATAAAAATGGAAAATCAGACAGACGAACTGCATATTCCTGAAAGTGAATTCATAGCAGGTCATCTTTATGTTATTTTTGATCATTTTACAGAAACCCTTCATGTTTTTGCCTTAAATTATAATGAACATCAGATTGATCTTGAAAACGCAATTAAGGATTTAAAGGCCCGCCTTTCAGACATGGATTTTTCATATCTTGCTTCTCCGGAAGAAAAATGTCCTGTAAAGCCAATTACAAATCTGGAAGAAAGTGAACGCCAGTATAAAGAAAAGGTTGAAATAATAAAAAAAGAAATTATTGCAGGAAATCTTTTGCAGGCTGTTCCAAGCAGAAGATATCAGTTTGAATGCGAAAATTCTGCTTTGGAAATTTACCGCCGTTTGCGCGCCGTAAATCCAAGTCCGTATCTTTTTTATATAGACTTTGGAAATCATCAGCTGATTGGAGCAAGTCCTGAAAGTCTTGTGCGTGTAAGGGAAGGTGTTGCTTCTATCCGTCCGATTGCCGGAACTCGCCGCCGCGGAAAAAACAGCAAGGAAGATGAAGAACTGAGTAAAGAGCTTTTAAATGATTCAAAGGAACGCGCAGAACATCTTATGCTTGTTGATCTTGCAAGAAATGATCTTGGTCGTGTATGCGAAAACGGAAGTGTAGAAGTAAGCCGTTTTATGGATATAGAAAAGTTCAGCCACGTAATGCATATAGTCAGCGACGTTCAGGGAAAAGTTAGAAAAGACTTCAAACCGATTCAGGTGCTTAGGGCAGCCTTTCCGGCAGGAACTGTAAGCGGAGCTCCAAAAATAAATGCAATTCAGATTTTAAGCCGCATAGAAAAAGTTAAGAGAAGATTCTATGCAGGTGCAGTCGGATATATTCAGTCAAACGGCGACCTTGATTTTTGTATTGCAATACGATGTGCACTAAAACAGGGGAAAGTCTGGACGCTTCAGTCTGGAGGCGGAATTGTTTACGACAGTAATGCAGACCGCGAATGGGAAGAAACCAATGAAAAGCTTAGGGCTTTGGTTTCGGTTTTTGAAAAATAATTTGTTAAAGCGAAAAAATCAGGAGAATTAAAATGATAGTATTTATAGATAATAAAGATAGTTTTACTTTTAATATTGTTCAGAGTCTTGAACGTGTTTCCGGAGAAAATGTAAAGGTTTTCCGTTCGGAAGAAACTACAATTGAAGAAATTGTGAATGAAAATCCAACTCATATTGTTATCGGACCAGGCCCTGGAACTCCGGCAGAAGCAGGAATTTCTATAGAAGCAATAAAATATTTTGCAGGCAAGATTCCTGTTCTTGGAATCTGTTTAGGACATCAGGCTATTGGTGCTGCGTTCGGTGCAAAAATTGTCGGCGCAAAATATATACGCCACGGAATTGTAGAAGAAATCAAAACTGACGGTCGTGGTATTTTCCGTAACATCGGGCTTAAAGGAAAATTTACACGCTATCATTCTCTGGTAATAGATGAATCAACTTTGAGCGATGATTTTGAAATCAGTGCCCGTGCTAAAGACGGTGATATTATGGGAATCCGTCATAAAAAATATATTATAGAAGGAGTTCAGTTTCATCCTGAAAGTATTGCAAGCGAAAACGGAGATGCACTCTTTAAAGGCTTCTTAAAGTATTCGCGCGAAAATCTTTCTCATGTTCTTATTTTGAACCAGTTAATCGATCAGAAAAAGCCGCTGAGCCGCGAACAGATCAGTCAGTTTATCGGAGAGCTTACAGACGGAATGATGGATGAAAAGGTTGCTTCTGCGGTGCTTACTGCAATGGCCGCACGCGGACTTCCTACTGCAGACGAAATGGCCGGTGCTGCAGAAGTAATGCTCAAAAAGAAAACTAACTTTCCGCTTAGAAAAGCAGGACTCGCAGAAATTGTTGGAACCGGTGGAGACGGAAAAGGAAGCTTTAATATTTCTTCACTTTCGGCTCTTGTTGCTGCAAGCTGCGGACAGGTTATGGCAAAGCACGGAAACCGTGCAGTTTCTTCTAAATCTGGAGCGGCAGACTTTTTTGAAGCACTTGGAATTAATATTATGGCCAGCCCTGATAAAACTGCAGAACTCATAGAAAAAACAGATTTTGGATTTTTGATGGCGCCGGTTTATCATTCAGCAATGCGTTTTGCCGCTCCAATCCGAAAGACTCTTGGAATAAAAACAATTTTTAATGTACTCGGACCATTGTTAAATCCTGCAAATGCTGAATACGAAGTTCTCGGTGTTTATTCAAAGGATTTGCTTAAGGAATATGCACATGCGGCAATTTCTCTTGGAGCAAAAAGAGTTATGGTTGTTAATTCAGAAGACGGTTACGACGAAATTTCTCCATGTGCAATTACAAACGTTTATCGTTAAGCTGGTAGTTGAAGCCGAAGCGGCCTTCAAGGAATGGATTGTAAA
>CAMVBP010000150.1 GCA_947165795.1 uncultured Treponema sp. | reverse complement strand
ATTGTAAAACTTTTATACGATAATGGTGCAATTCTTGATGTAAGCACCCCGGAAGGAAATCCTTTGTTTGCAGCTATTCCGGATAATCACTTTGAAGTTGCAAAATTCCTTATAGACCACGGCATAGACATTACAGCAAAATATTACATTGGTAAAATTAAACACTGTGATGCCATGGAATTCGCAAGGCAATGGGGCAGTACAGAAATATATGAATATTTAAAAGCGAAGATTGAAAAATAAAGCTAAAAAATACGATGCTTAAATACAGCTCACAAGCTCTTTGCAAAGCATAATCAGATTATATCTTATTCCTTTACGATTATTCCATGAACGGGTATCCCATTCTTCCTGAGAAACATCGTCGCCGCCGTAAATGATTGCGCCATAATCAAAGTTTCGGAATTTAGCAACAGCAAGACAGCCGGCCTGTTCCATTTCTACAATCTTTGCACCTTCGGCCTTTCGCTGTTCAACAAGCGCTTTTGTTTCGCGGAACATTGCATCTGTTGTCCAGGTTATTCCTGTAATATAAGGAATTTTATGCTCTTCCAGATACGAAGAAATTTTCTTTGTTATATTTTTGTCTGAATATATATATCTTGAAGGTTCAATATAACGATAAGAAAAACCTTCATCGCGAATTGCACCTTCAACTACAAGTAAAGTTCCTACCTTAATATTTTTATCGAGAACTCCGCCGCCGCCGCAGAACATAACTTTCTTTACTCCGCACGCAGCAAAAAACTCGAGATTGCCTGCACAAGCAGGACATCCAACATAACCAAGAGTTATCAGAATATCCGGCTGATTTTTAAAACGGTAAACTTCTACAGGATTTTCGCCTTTAATTAGCCGCTCCAGCTCGAGCTGATTATTTTCCTTTAATTCGTTCATTGCTTCCGGAAAAAAAGTAATAATCAATTTATCTGAAGAAAAAGGTTCCAGATTCCATTTAAATGGAGAAACTACAGCGTCTAAATCATCATCAAATTCTAAAACCGGATATTCGTTTTTTGTTATCATGGTTGCAAAGATAACATTAATTTTATTAAAAATCCACCTTTGCAAGAAATTGCTCAAAAAAAATGTATTCCGCAAAAATCTGCGGAATACATTATCCCTTAATATAATAATTGATGTTTGGAAATTTATTTTGAATAATTAAAATTCATTTCCAGGAAATCGTGGAATCATATCTGTTGCTTTTTTGATTTCTTCATCTGTTGGAATATAATCTCCCATTTTTCCATCATTAAAAGCCTGGTAAGCGTACATGTCAAAATAGCCTGTTCCTGTTAATCCAAAAACAATATTCTTTTCTTCGCCGGTTTCTTTACACTTCATAGCTTCATCAATTGCAACGCGGATTGCATGGCTGCTTTCTGGCGCTGGTAAAATTCCTTCTATGCGGGCAAAATCTTCTGCAGCCTGAAAAACAGAAGTCTGTTCAACAGAACGAGCTTCCATCAATCCCTGATTGTAAAGTTCACTTACTATACTACTCATTCCATGATAGCGTAATCCACCTGCATGACTCGCAGAAGGAATAAAACCACTTCCTAATGTATACATTTTCTGCAAAGGACAAACCTTTCCGGTATCGCAGTAATCATAAGCATAAACACCACGTGTTAAACTTGGACAGCTTGCAGGTTCAACAGCTATTATTTTATAATCAGCTTCTCCACGGAGCATTTCGCCCGCAAATGGAGAAATTAATCCTCCAAGATTACTTCCGCCACCTGCACAACCAATAATAATATCTGCCTTAACTCCGTATTTATCTAAGGCTACTTTTGTTTCAAGACCAATAACACTTTGATGCAGCAATACCTGATTCAAAACAGAACCAAGCACATAACGATAGCCTTCGTGAGTAGTTGCATGTTCAACAGCTTCTGAAATTGCGCATCCAAGTGAACCGGTAGTTCCCGGGAACTCAGCATTAATTCGTCTTCCCACTTCTGTATCCATAGAAGGAGAAGGTGTTACATTAGCTCCATAAGTACGAATTACCTCGCGGCGGAATGGCTTTTGTTCATATGAACATTTTACCATGTAAACAATGCAGTCAAGTCCAAAATATGAACTTGCCATAGAAAGAGCTGTTCCCCACTGTCCTGCTCCAGTTTCGGTTGTTACACCCTTAAGCCCCTGTTTTTTTGCATAGTAAGCCTGAGCAATTGCAGAATTTAATTTATGACTTCCTGAAGTATTGTTTCCTTCAAATTTATAATAAATATGTGCCGGTGTTCCAAGCTTTTTTTCAAGACAGTAAGCACGAACAAGAGGAGCCGGACGATACATTTTATAAAAATTTCTGATTTCTTCCGGAATTTCAATAAATGCATCTGTTTCATTTAGCTCTTGTGCAACCAGCTCTTTACAAAAAACCTTTTCAAGTTCTTCTGCAGTACATGGCTTATGTGTCTGAGGATTCAAAAGAGGTGCCGGCTTTTTTTTCATATCTGCGCGAACATTATACCAGGCCGTTGGCATTTCTGATTCTTCAAGATAAATTTTGTAAGGAATTTCTTTAGTTGACATTTTTTAGCCTCCCAATAGACTCCAAGGCAATGTTAGCTTATGGAGGAGTTTTTCTTTATATTATAATTTTTCCAGCCTGCAATCTGTTGTAAATATCATGCAATTTGGATCTTTTTTAGTACAGGGCTTCCATTCAGGAAGTATTTCTTCCTCTTCCTTTTGGCGTAAAATGAATTCTTCTTTATGAGGAATATATTTTATTCCGGAAGATTTTGCAAGACCAGATTTAGATCCATCATCATTAGGATTTCCAGTTTTTATAAAGTTGCACATATAGTTACACATTTTTCTTGCCATATCATAGTGAACGCCTGTAAAAGGACGCCAGCATTTAGCAAGAGTTTCAAAGAAAAACCATAAATCTACAGAATGAAATTTTCCAGGATTATCCCATCCAGGAATAGGAACATCAAATTTATAAACATAATTTGTACCTTTAATTCCTTTCTTATCTTCAATTTCAAGGAGTCTTTCCATTCCAAGTTTTATAGTGTTCTGTAATGTTTCTTTTTTTTCCGGAGTTGCAGAATCAAGAAATTCATCTGGAGTGTAACCAAAAAACAGCGGAGGAAGTTCCAGGTTTTCTTTTTCCACCATATCAAAAATGTCGCCTTTTATAAAAATATTTTCATAAACTGGAAGAAACATTTGAATTGATTTTCCATACCCGCCCCATTCAGACCATTTTTTCCAAAGAAAATCTGAAGAAAGCTTTCTTGCTTCTTTTAAAGTTTTTACACCGCAGAATTCAAAAAATTCCTTTCCAACATTTTCTGCTTCCTCTACAGTGTATTTTGGAAATACTTTTCTAAACGGATTATAAAAGAAACCACTTTCTATAACTGCACGCTTAATATACTTTCTACTTTCTGAATTACAAAGCTGAAATAAAACGCTTCCACCACCTGCAGATTGTCCGCCGATTGTAATATTTTCACAATCTCCACCAAATGCATTTATATTTTTATAAACCCATTTTAAGGCAAACTGCTGGTCCAGCAATCCAAAATTTGCCGGTGCTTCCGGATGTTCTTCTGTAATATCCTTATGTGCTATAAAGCCAAAAAGATTAACTCTATAATTAATTGTTACTACTACAATTCCACGTCTTGCTATACGTTCCCCGTCAAACTCCATTTCAGCAGAATTTCCATTTTGCCAGCCTCCTCCAAAAATCCAGAAGTAAACAGGAAGCTTGTCATCTGCTTTTTTGGCGGGAGTCCATACATTTAAATAAAGACAATCTTCGCTCATAGGAAGTTCAGTATCTACACACCATTCCTTGCCGTATAAATCGTCATCGGGAGGATATGCTAAAGCTTCCGGTTGAATAGGTACTGGTGAAAATTCATAACACTTTCTTACGCCTTTCCATTTCTTTGCAGGCTTTGGAGCTGTCCATCGAAGTTTTTTTACCGGAGGCTCCGCAAAAGGAATTCCTTTAAAAACTGTAATTCGTGGATCTGCGGCCTGAATACCTTTTAAATAACCTTCTTCTACCTTTACTTCTCTTAGCATAAGTCATCTCCATTTTTAGAAAAAAAAACTGCGTCAGAGGAGGAGTATATTTGACGCAGTTAAATAATTTTAAATTTTTGCACTAAGCATTTTTTTCGAAGCAAAAATGCGCAGCTTAAACAATGGCAAAATGCCATTGTTTAAGTATTACTCTTTTACACCACCAATTGTCATACCAACAACGAAGTATTTCTGTACGAACGGATATACTACGAGGATAGGCAATGTAGCAACAATTGTAATTGAAGAACGAATACTAACCGGTGTAGTCTTTGCAGCTGTAGAACCGGAAGCAGCAGCAACTGCCATAGCACCCGCATCTGATGCAGACGCACTCTGATTCTGACTCGCCTGTAAGAACGACATCAATACATACTGTAAAGAATGAAGTCTTGGCTTATTAGAAGCATAAAGATATGTATCAAACCAGCTGTTCCATGCGTTTACTGCAGTAAACAAAGAAACCATAGCAATTGAAGGAACAATAAGAGGCATAATAATCTGCATAAAGATTCTGAACTCATTTGCACCGTCAATACGAGCCGATTCAACAAAGCTGTCCGGCAAACCGTTGATATAAGTTCTTACAAGAATAAAGTTGAATACATCTACAAGACAAGGAATAATATAAACAGCATATTTTCCAAGAAGATGAAGATTCTTAATAAGCATATATCCCGGAATAAGACCGGCATTAATATACATAGAAATTACAATTACAGAAGTAAGAGGTCTTCTGAGTACAAACTCTTTTCTACTTAATGCATAAGCTAAGAGTGCTGTACAGAATACACACAAAACAGTCTGAACAACTGTACGTGTTACAGAAATAATTCCAGCCTGGAAAATACGAGGTGTCTGGAACAAATCTGAATAGTTTTTCCAGGTGAATTTTCTTGGAAAAAGCGAAATTCCACCTTTAAGAGAGTCATATCCATCATTTAATGAAATAGCGATTGTATTCCAGAATGGATAAACTGTTGCTATAACAACAAAGGCAAGTACAAGAAAAATGATAGTATCAAAACTTATCTTTCCAATGGTTGTACGTGTTTTAACTGCTAAAAGATTATCATTAT
>CAMVBP010000149.1 GCA_947165795.1 uncultured Treponema sp. | reverse complement strand
AGGATAATAAATACTTCTGTAGCTTCCAATAGCATCCGGATTAATTTTTCTGTGCGCACTTAATGAAGAAAGTATAATTCCACAAAGATTATAATCTGCATAGAATGTTGTATCGTTTGAATTCAAAGAAAAAACAGGACTTGTAATTACGCCGTTCTGTTTGCTCATCATTCGTCTTAACTGGAAAATTGCTTCCTGAGCTCCTTTATCTTCTTTTAATAATCTGTCAATTTCTTTTAAAGCATCGTTGCCGTTTGCCCTGTAATTTTTGAATGCTTTGTAAACAGAATCATAGAATGTTTCAAAGGCTTCATAATCTGCAAAAACTTCAATAAGCTGACCAAAGGTATTTAAAAGTTCTTCATCGTTTTTGTATGCAAAAATTACAGGCGTATCAAAAACAGTTTTTTCTTCAGTTGCAACCTGAATCAAATCGTTCCATAAATTTAATGATTTTACCGAAGTATTTTTATAAGCACCGTAATTAATATCTATCTGGCACATATCAAAAATGAATGGAATTCTTGAAATATTATTTCCGTCTCGGTTGATTGTAGAAATAACGGAAATCGGCATTCCTGAAAGATATTGTGAAGAAACCTTCTGCACAAGCTTATTTGATTCAGAAAATTCTTTAACGTCTTCATCTGTCTGTGCAAAAATCATGCTTACGTTTTTAAGGTCTTTCTTTAATTCTTTTGCCTGTTCCGAAAGGGGAATTGTATCTTCTATGACTATGTAATTTATAGTTGTATTTTCGTTTTGAGAAATTATATATTTTGTTATTTCTTCCTGAATTTCCTGAGGAATATTATAAAAAGCTATTTCCAAAGTCTTGTTTTTATTTTTATGACAGGCTGTAAAAATACATGCGAAAATGCTGAATATAAAAAAGATTACAAAATATTTAATTTTCTTCATATAAAAAGCGTACTCGAATTTTGTGCAATAATCAAGATTTCAAGTTATAATATTAGATATGAAAAACAAATTCAGATTTTCTATACTTGCCGTAAAACTTCTTTTGGGAGCAGTTTTGTTCGGCGGATTGATGTGTGTTTTAAACAGTTATGTCGGTTATAAAGAGTTCATGAAGGAACTTGAACTTGTTTATGGAAACGTTACGGAACAGATAGCGAATACCGGAGCTTCCTATATTAACGCAGATAAAATTCCATATTGGCTGGAAAATGGAACAGACGAAGATTGGGAAGAAACAAATGAAAAACTGGATAATCTTACCAACACTGCAGAACTCGCTTATATTTATGTAACTACAATTGATCCGGATTATAAATCACGAACCTACGTTTTTGATACTGTAAATAAGCTTTCGCTTGAAGCAGGAAGTACAGTTATTCCGTTTGGAAAAGTCAGTTCACTGGAAAAAAAGGAACCGGAATATATCCAGAACCTTCGTGATATTATGGAAAAGAAGGAAAGACAGAGCTGGTTTGTTTATAAAAAAGAAGAAGGCGGCCACGTTACAACTGCAATTCCGCTTATAGATTCTTCGGGAAAAGTGAATTCCATGATAGGAATTGTAAAGCCTATGTATGAAATAAAAGAATACAAGCGCACATTCCTTCATTCAATTTTAATTGCGGCAGTTATTTTTACAATTATTTTTACGGTCCTTTATGCAATTTTCCTCGTACTTAAAATTATTCATCCGATTGTTTTGATTACAGACGAAACTTCGCATTTTGCCGAACATCATGGAGAACTTTCCGGACTGTTAAAGAAAATCAAAAACAAAGATGAAATTGGAACGCTTTCTAAATCTGTAGAAAAAATGAGCATAGATATGAACCGTTATATTCAGGATCTTACTCATGCAACTGCAGAAAAGGAGAGGCTTGGCGCGGAATTGAATGTTGCAACACAAATTCAGGCAGATATGCTTCCGCGTGTTTTCCCGCCGTATGAAAATCATGATGAAATTGAATTGTTTGCATTAATGGAGCCTGCAAAAGAAGTCGGCGGAGATTTTTATGATTTTTATATGATAGATGATACGCACTTTGCAGTAGTTGTTGGCGATGTAAGCGGAAAGGGAGTTCCTGCTGCGCTCTTTATGGTTATTACAAAAACACTTATTAAAGATACGGCACTTCATTCAATTTCTCCTGCAGATATTTTTAATGACGTAAATATGCTTTTGTGCGAAGGAAACGAATCGGGATTATTTGTTACCTGCTGGCTTGGAATTCTGGATATTACAACAGGAGTTTTGACTTTTGCAAATGCAGGTCATACAGCACCAATAATTAATTTGAATAACAAAATTGAATATCTTTCTTCAAAACCAAATTTAATGCTTGCCGGAATGTCCGGAACAAAGTATCAGAATCATACAGTTCAGCTTCAAAAAGGCGACAGAATTTTTGTTTATACAGATGGCGTTACAGAAGCAACGAATTTTTCAAATGAACTTTACGGCGAAAACAGACTTCTGGAAGTAATGCATAATATGCAGGGCTGCTCTTCTGAACAGATTGTAAAACGAGTAAAAAATGATATTCAGGCGTTTGTAGAAGATGCTCCGCAATTTGATGATATTACAATGCTCGAAATGATTTATAAAGGATAGAGAATGAATTTAGATTTGAAGATAGAAGCAAAGGATGAAAATCTCGAAGAATTAAATAATCATATTCACAAGCTTATCTGCAAGGATTGCGATGAAAATACAGTTAATTTTATAGATTTAGCTGTGGAAGAAATTTTTGTGAATATCTGCCACTATGCCTATAAAGAAAGACCGGAAAAAACAGGCAATGTAGAAATTTCAATTTCTTATGATAATTCCGTTCTGGAAATTTCTTTTAGCGATAACGGAAAAGCATTTAATCCTTTGCAAAAAAAAGATCCCGATCTTACGCTTTCTGCAGAAGAACGGGATATTGGCGGCCTTGGAATTTTCCTGACCAAAAAATATATGGACAATGTAGAATATGAATATCGCGATGGAAAAAATGTTTTAAGAATTAAGAAGGCTATTCTATAGAAAGAATTCCATCCATTCCGGTAGCTTCAAGAACCTGGCGGCAGAAAGAAGAAGGTGATTTTAAAATCATTTTTCCGCCTACAGGAAGCATAAGTTTGTGTGCAAGAAGAATTACTCTTAAACCTGCACTTGAAACGTATTCAACTCCGGCAAGATTTAAATAAAGAGTCTGTGCGTCCTGAGCAACCTGTTTAAGTTTGTTTTCCAATTCAGGAGCTGAGTTTGTATCTAATCTACCCTGTACAATAAGTTCAACAGAAGTAGAAGTTTTATTTTCTGTAATAGTCATATTTATATTTTCTCACGATAAAAAGGATTTTGCAAGTGTTTGCAAGTATTTGTAAGCTTTGAACCAGCCGGATGCATCAGATTGTCTGACTTACTTCGCTTCTGCAGATTCTGAAGCCCAGACTGCTGCTCTTTCCGTTTGGTGCACTTCCGCTTCGATAGAAAACAGTACACTGCTGAGGATCATCAAGCCAGCTTCCACCACGTTTTACATGCATTTCGCCCATTGTTGGTCCATGAGGATTTGTCTGCGAACCTGAAGCAAGTGTAACGCTGTAATAATCCCAGCACCATTCAGCAACATTTCCGCACATGTCATAAAGCTTTAGGGAATTTGGTTCCTTAGTTGCTACATTGTGTGTTGTTATTCCGCTGTTTTCGCCATACCACGCAACAGCATTAATGTTTGAACTTCCGGAATAAATGTTTGTATTTAAAGATTTTCCTTCTCTTGCAGCAAATTCCCATTCAGCTTCTGTAGGAAGCCGGAAGCCGTTTGCTGTAAAATTACATACAATTCGTTTCCATACAGGGCTTGTAGCTTCGAATTTACTTAAATCTGTTGTTGGACCAATGCTGTAACATGGAGTAAGGCCGCTCATTGCGCTTAAAGTATTGCAGTAAATAATTGCTTCGCACCAGTTAACGCATTCTACCGGGCGGTCATCGCCGACTAATTTTGAAGGATTTCTTCCCATTACATAAGAGAATTGTTTTTGTGTAATAAGGCATTCGCTCATATGGAAGCTTACAAGAGTAACAAGTCCGTTTGAACCGCCTCCCATAACAAACTGGCCTCCAGGAACAAGAACCATTTTTGGAGTTTTTCCAAGCTGAACTTTTGGAACATCCTGAACCTGCTGATTTTCGCCTTCAGTTTTAATTACTTTTACAGGAAGTCCGCACTGCGAACAGAATTTATCAACAGCACTTAATGTGTTACCGCATTCGCTGCAGGAACGGCAAACTTCAAGTACGCCTACAGGGAAACCGCATTTAAAACAGAATTTTGCTTCATCTGGAAGTTGAGTATTGCATTTAACACATTTATTCATATTTTCTCCTTAACCCCTGTGGCAGCCAGAAAACCGGCGTCTGAGTAAAAAAGTTATGATACATTAAGTATAACACAGGTTTTTAAATGTTGCGAGTTGAAAAAAAAACTGTTATAATTTTACTGTGAAGTTTAGAAAATTAGACGAGGGAAGAGAATATACTTCTAATGTTGTCTACGAAAAACATGTAACCGAGTATATGAACAAAGTAAAATTTGGTCTTTGCTGTTCCATGATTTTCGTTTTTTTTACCGAAGTTTTCATGTTTCTTTTTATAAAATATGGAGACATTTCTTCTTCTGACGAAACTCTTTTTATTCCAAGCCGCTGGATTCCCGATTTTGCATATTTCCGCCGTCACTTGCTTTTACCGAATCTAATTAACTGGACTTTATTTTTTTCACTTTTAAGCATTTATAAAAGAGTAAGCTTTTACTGGAAAAAAATAATAATCTGTTCACTTTATATTTTAGTAACTACAGTATACAGTTTTGGCCACTGGGGATTCATATATCTTTCCATTATTTATTTAATTCCCGTAATTGTAACCTGTCCGCTTGGAAAAAAAGCTAATACTTATGTTTTCATAATCTGCGGAATTTTACAGATTATATATGCGCTTTATCATTTTTGTTTGATTCATTCAATGTATAATTTTTTAATTCTTGCAATGAATCTTGCGGCTCTGGTTGCAACTTATTTTCTCTGCTTTTGTATTTTTAATGCATTTACGAATCTTACTCTGGCAGTTCAGAAATACGCAACGCCCAGCACAGAATTAAAAGTAAAGGTTGGACATGATGCTCTTACCGGAGCTTACAG
>CAMVBP010000148.1 GCA_947165795.1 uncultured Treponema sp. | reverse complement strand
CCGAGATGTAGGCCTTGATTATCTTACAATGGAGCGTGCCGCAGAAACTTTGAGCGGCGGTGAAGCACAGCGAATCCGTCTTGCAACACAAATCGGTTCTGCGCTTTGCGGAGTAATGTACATTCTTGATGAACCAAGTATCGGGCTTCATCAGCGCGATAATCAGCGCCTTATAGATACACTTCTAAGCCTCCGCGATAACGGCAACACAGTAATCGTAGTTGAACACGATGAACAGACTCTGCGTACTGCAGATTATCTTATAGATATCGGGCCGGGAGCCGGAGTAAACGGCGGCCGCGTAGTTGCCGCAGGAACTCCCGCAGATGTTGCTAAAGTAAAGGAAAGTTTAACAGGCCAGTATCTTGCAGGAACTTTAAAAATGGACGTTCCTAAAACACGCCGTAAAGGTAACGGAAACTTTATTAAAGTAAACGGCGTAACAGAGCACAACCTTAAAAACGTAAGCATTCAGATTCCGCTTGGAACCTTTACTTGTATTACTGGTGTTTCCGGCAGCGGAAAATCAACACTTATGAGCGACGTGCTTTACCCGGCTCTGAGCAACCGCATTATGCGTACTAACTACGATGTAGGCGAGTGTGAAAGTGTAGAAGGCTTTGAAAATATAGATAAAGTAATCAATATAGATCAGTCTCCAATCGGCCGAACTCCTCGCAGTAACCCTGCAACCTATATTGGTGTGTTTGATTCAATCCGCGATCTTTTTGCTTCGCTTCCAGAATCAAAAGCGCGCGGTTATCTTAAGGGACGCTTTTCATTCAACGTAAAGGGCGGCCGCTGCGAAGCTTGTCAGGGTGCGGGAGAAAATGTAATAGAAATGAACTTTTTGCCGGACGTATATGTTCAGTGCGAAGTCTGCGGAGGAAAACGTTTTAACCGCGAAACTCTGGAAGTTCAGTATAAAGGAAAATCAATTAATGATGTCCTTAATATGAGCATAGATGAAGCCTGCGACTTTTTTGCTTCCATTCCGCATATTGCCCGAAAGCTTGAGACAATGAAGTCTGTAGGACTCGGATATATTGAACTCGGACAGAATGCACTTACGTTAAGCGGCGGAGAAGCTCAGCGCGTAAAGCTTGCAAACGAGCTTGCCCGCACATCTACAGGAAAAACTCTTTATATAATGGATGAACCTACAACAGGACTTCATTTTGCAGACGTAAAACAGCTTATGAGTGTAATTCAGAGGCTTGTGGAGCAGGGAAATACTGTTGTTATGATTGAACATAATCTGGATGTAATCTGCCAGGCTGATTATATAATTGACCTTGGGCCTGAAGGCGGTTTCCGCGGCGGTAACATAATTGCTACCGGAACTCCGGAAGAGCTCGCCCGCGTTTCTAAGAGCTACACCGGCCAGTTTATAAAAAATCAGCTGGGACTTTAATAAAGCTGTCGTGCAGCTTAAAGATTTTTTGATATGGGAGATTTTTAGGATTTTTCGGCTTTTATGAAAAAAGTGTTTTTGCGGACATTTGTTTTTTTTCTCTTATATTTTTTTATTCAGCCTCTTTCTGTTTTTGCGCAGAATGAAAACAGCGAATCAAAAAAAGAACCGGAAATTACAACAATCACAATTAAAAATGCCCGCGAAACAGATTATAAAAAAAATGAAGAAGGACAGGATTGTATTATTCTTGAAGGTTCTGTCCGTCTTATTGTAGAAAAAAATGGAAATGAATCTGAAATTAAAGCAGAACACGTAACCTATAACAGATCTACAGAAATGCTTTTTGCGCAGGGAAATGTTACTATTACTACCAAAAGTTCAAATTCCGGCGGCGAAACAACAACTGCAACTTCACTTTTGCTCAATACTTCTACACTCGAAGGTGTTTTTGACGGCGGAAAAATTATTCAAACCCAGTCAGATGCAATTAATCTTCCGGGCGGTTCAACCCTGATTGTTTTTTCTGATCTTTTTGGTAAAACCGGAAACAACGTAATTACCTTTAAGAATTCAAGCCTTACATTCTGTGATGATGAAAATCCTCACTGGCACATAGATGCAACAAGAACCTGGCTTTTGCCCGGCGGTGAATTTGCATTTTTTAATGCGCTGCTTTACGTAGGCGTTGTCCCGGTTATGTATTTTCCGGCATTTTATTATCCAAAGGATGAACTGGTTTTTAATCCTGTTTTTTCTTTTACACCACGAGCCGGTTACAGCATTCAGACAACATCTTATGTTTTTGGAAGAAAACCACTTGATGCGGCAGTTTCTACATCAGATCCTTCACAAAATAAAGATGATTCCGAGGACAGTACCGCCGCTGAATCTATAAAGGCTCTGTATAATTTTATGAAGCCAACTACATTAAAGGAACAGGTTCAGGAAGGAATTGTTTTACATAATTTAGATCAGGATTATAAAGGCGACACTACAAATTATGTAAAGGTTATGGGCGACTGGTATTCTAATTTAGGATATCACGTAGGCTTTGACGGTAATTTACAGCCGTCTAAAACTTATCTGACCAGCCTTAAATTTAATTTAAATCTTGGCTTTTCAAGAACCGTATTTTTAGATCAGATGAACGGGCAGTATTATCCTTTTTCTACAGTTACCGGATTAACTTATAACGATAAATCTGATTTTCTTGGAATGAAGCTTCCGTTCCGCTATGCTGCTAATATTGACTTAAAGCTTAATAAACCTCTTTCTGTTTCTCTTTCTGTGCCAATTTATTCAGATCCGTATTTTTCTTATGATTTTCTTAAAAACCGGTATGAAACTATGGACTGGATTTCTTATATGCTCGATAACATTAATGGAAACGAAAAAAAAGAAGGACAGCCTTCCGAAATATCTAACTTTGAATGGAAGTTCACTACATCTGCAAATCCTTCTGTGAGTGTATTAAATCCGTATATTTCTTCTGTCAGTTTGAATCATAATTCATCTGTAAATATCAGTTCAAAGGAAGCAGATTTTACAAAACATATAAGTCCGGATACCGGATTGATAGAATTTAATTACGACGAATATGAATCTTTGTGGAGTTATTATACTCCTCAGAGACGATTTTATTATCCTTCTTCTGTAACGCCGCTTTCTACAAATATGAGTGTGAGCGGAACAATTTTTTCGTGGCCTGTAAAGCGAAATAATAGTATTAAAAAAACAGATTATATCAGTAAGTTAAATATGCCGGATTTAGAAGCTTCGGAAAAAGAAAATGAAGCTTCGGAAGAACAGAATTCAGAAGGCGAAGACTCAAGTCAGACCGCAGAAGAAGGCGGAGAAAAAGCTGAAGGTGAAAATGAAGACGACAGGCTTGATTTTGATTTAAAGAATACAGAGCTTTCTTATGATATTCCAAAGGTTCCTCTTGCAGACGGATTTGCCTATAAGCTTTCCTATTCTGTCCGAGGTAATTTTATGAATCAGTATGCTTATTCATCTTTAAATTTAAAGATTCCTTCTGATTTTGACTGGAATAATTACCGTTCATATATGTACACAATTAAAACTCCGGTAACTTTAAGCAGTAATACAAGTTACGGCGGAAGTTTTATTTCTATGGTAAATGATTTTACCTATTCACCGGTTTTTCAAAGCCATCCGTATATTTCCGATAAAACTGAACCTGAAGGCGGTTATACCGACCGCCAGCGTGAAGCTTTAAAACTTGCAGACTACAATGCTGAAGCACAGGATATTTTAAATAATAATACTGTAACTTTAAAACCGTTTGTGTATTCTTCTGTTTTATCTGATTCATCTTTATCCTGGAATATTTCTGAAAAAGTATTTAAGCGGACCTTTATAGGAACTGTAGATGAACCGGAATGGAAAAATGAAACAGTCGATTTTACAGATGAAAAATTTGTAACGTCGAATTCTCTTACAGCAGTAATTGCCTGCGCAGAATTCAATAAAAAATTAAGGCAGAGCCTTACACTCGGTGCAGTTATGAGACCGCTTTTAATGCAGTATACTGCTTCTGCAAATGTTACGTTCCCGCATTTAAGTGTAACTGCAGGCAGCGGAATTAAAGAGGTTACTAAGGAAGATGTACCTTATGAAGATAAATGGAAGAAAAATCTATTTACTCAATCTTTAAATCTTCATTTCTTTGATTCAAATTTATCGTTTACCGAAGATTATATTTATAACCTTGAAGAAAACTATCATGACAGTTTAAAGCTTTCTCTTTCTGCTTTTAAAATGCTTCAGGTTATTTATCTTCATTCTTATTCTTACGGCTATGATTTTTCTAAAGAAACCGGCTGGAAGCAGAAGCAGGAAAAGGAATTCATTCCGTATTCTTTGACTTTTTCTTTTGCACCGGAAAAAAAGACTTATTACCGCTGGTTTAACAGAGTTTCTATTGCGCCAGGCCTTAATATGAGCCTTGTTGCCGATTTAAGGCGTTCTACAGACAGCTACTTTACTTTTTCTCCGTCGTTGTCTTTTAAGATTTTTGAATTCCTTGAGCTGACATTCTCTTCTACTTCAAGAAACTCTGTTTTGTACTGGTATTTTCATAACGAAGAAGGCGATTTGTACAGTGAATGGGGCGGCCTTCCTGGAAATATCGTAAAAGATTTAATAGATTCATTTAATTTTGGCGACGAAAAGAAGCGTTCCGGTTCAGGATTTAAATTAAAGAGTTTTGAACTTACAGCAAGTCATGACCTGCACGACTGGAAAATGAATATGCAGCTTAAAATTGAACCTCGTCTGCTCAAAGAAGCCGGTCAAAAACCTCGTTATGACTTTAATCCATATTTTACAGTCGGTATTATATGGAATCCAATGGAAAGTATTAAGACAAGCATTATCGATGAGTACGGTGAATGGAAGATTGAGTAATTTTGTGTACACAGTTGACAATAAACATATGTTAAATAATAATATAATTGAATAGTAAAAAATTTATGAATGAATATACAATTGTAGTTCCAGATAATTCAGTCTTAGCTTGTGTTTGTGGAACAAATGATAGAAATCTCCAGCTCATAGAACAGCATTTGGGTGTTCCGGTTTTTACAAAGGGAAATGAACTGTCTGTTCACTGCGATGCACCTGAAATTTGTCAGAAATTTCAATTTATTGTTGACCGAATAGTAGATGAAATTCAATTGGGCGGTTTTGACAGCGAAGAAGTTGTTCTTTCGGTTTTAAATACAGATAAAAAAAATCCGGACAGTCGTAAAACTACC
>CAMVBP010000147.1 GCA_947165795.1 uncultured Treponema sp. | reverse complement strand
CACACACACAGATGAAAATGGCGTAACACGTACAGGTCTTCAGGGTGCCGCAATTTATTTTATTCCTAATTTTGACGGACTTACATTCAAAGGCTTCCTTAGAATTTGTCTTGATGCAATGGGACAGCTTTTCTACTCACTTTCAATTGCTATGGGTATTATGGTAGCTTACGGTTCTTACATGAAGAAAGATGAAAATCTTGTAAAATCTGTAAACAAAATTGAAATCTTCGATACAGGAATTGCTATTCTTGCCGGAATGATGATTATTCCAGCTATTTATGCATTCAGCGGAAAAGAAGGAATGACAAAAGGTACAAGCCTTATGTTTGTTGCACTTCCTAAAGTATTCAATTCTCTTGGAAAGTTCGGTGATTTTATTGGTCTTGTTTTCTTTGTAATGGTTTTATTTGCAGCACTTACTTCTGCAGTTTCTATTCTCGAAGCTATTACTTCTTCTATGATGGATAAGTTCAAGTGGAGCCGCAAGAAGGCTTCTCTCGTTATGGCAGTTTCTACTTTCGTTATTTCTATAATTGTTTGTCTCGGATATAACATATTCTACTTTGAAGCAATATTGCCAAATACAGAAGCAGGCGGTTCAGCTCAAATCCTCGACATTCTTGATTATGCAAGTAACAATATTCTTATGCCTATCGTTGGTCTTCTTACTTGTGTCCTCATCGGTTGGATTGCAAAACCAAAATCTACAATTGACGAAATAACTCTTAATGGAGAAAAATTCGGCCGCAAAACTCTTTATGTTATTATGATTAAGTTTGTTGCACCAATTTTATTATTCATAATCCTTCTTACAGGATTTGGAGTTATTTAATTTCTTTTCAGGAGCATTTTTAATGCTGAAATACATTTTAAAAAGACTGGCTACAGCTGTAATTACTGCATATCTTGTAGCCACTCTTACGTTTTTTATTATGAATATGGTTCCAGGAGGGCCATTTCTTTCAGAAAAAGCAGTAACACCTCAGGCACAGGCTGCCATGGAAGCAAAATATGGTTTGGATAAGCCTTTAGGTCAGCAGTATCTGACCTATTTAGGCGGAATTCTTCATGGAGACTTTGGTCTTTCCATTAAGAAGCGCGGCCGAACCGTAAGCGAAATTATTTTTACAAAATTCCCGGTTTCGGCAAAACTTGGTGGCTGGGCAATTTTAGTTGCAGTTCTTTTTGGAGTTCCACTGGGAGCCATTGCAGCTTACAAACGCGGAAAGGCAATCGATAATGCTCTTGTTGTACTTTCTACAGCAGGAATTGCTATTCCAAGCTTTCTTTCTTCTACACTTTTGATGTACATTTTTTCTACAAAGCTAAAATTGCTGCCTTCGCTTGGATTAAATACCGCCAGCAGCTATATTATGCCAGTTATGGCTCTGGCGCTGTATCCTACATTTTATATAGCAAGACTTATGCGCTCTTCCATGCTCGACGTTATGGGCCAGGATTACATGCG
The DNA here is from genome assembly GCA_947165795.1 of uncultured Treponema sp. The sequence goes on along the minus strand of CAMVBP010000147.1, from coordinate 3,757 downwards.
TACAGCACGTGCAAAAGGTGTAAATAATTTTAAATCTATTTTTAAGCATGCAATGCGTAATGCTATTCTGCCTGTTGTAACTTATCTTGGACCTCTTATTGCATCTCTTATGACCGGAAGTTTTATTATAGAAAAGATTTTTAATATTCCAGGCCTTGGTTCTGAATTCGTTGGCGCAATTACCAGCCGCGATTATCCTATGATTATGGGTACCACAATTTTCCTTGCAGTTTTTGTAATTATAATGAATGTAATTGTTGATATTATGTATGCAATTGTGGATCCAAGAATCAAGTTAAAGTAAACAGGAAATAATTATGGAAATGAAAAAAAATCCACTTAGCGTTCAAATAAATGTAGACAGTCTTGTAGCAGATGACTTTATTCCGGCCTCAGCCGACGAAAAGCAGTCTCTTGTTATTATGCGCGAATCTGTAGGCTTCTGGAAAGATGGATTCCGCCGTTTTAGAAAAAATAAAATTGCAATGACTTCTTTGTCTATTGTTCTATTTATTATTATTCTTTGCTTTATTATTCCGGCATTTTATCCTTATAAATATGAACAGCAGATTAAAGGAAGCGAACGTCTTGGACCAATGCAGTATTCTGCTTCTGAGCTTACAATGAAGCAGAATGGAGAAAAGGTATTCCCTCATATTTTAGGAACAGACCAGAATGGCCGCGATTATGCTATCCGTGTAATGGTCGGTGGTCGTGTTTCTATGACTGTAGGTATTGTTGCATCACTTTTAATTTTAATAATTGGTTCCCTTTATGGAGCAATTGCCGGCTACTTTGGTGGAACTGTAGATTTAATTATGATGCGTATTGTCGACATTATTTACACAGTTCCAGATGTATTGATTATTATTCTTCTTGCACAAACCTTAAAATTTCCATTACGAACTTTGGGAGGAGTTCCAGGCTTTGGATGGATTCAGCGTTTAGGACCGAACATGGTTTCTATGTTCATAGTTTTTGCGCTGTTATATTGGGTTGGAATGGCCCGCATTATCCGCAGCCAGATTATGGTTTTAAAACAAAACGAATATGTAACTGCAGCAAAAGCTCTTGGAGCAAATGGAAAACGAATTATAGGAAAACATCTTATTACAAACTGTATTGGTACATTAATTGTAACAACTACACTTCAAATTCCTTCTTCAATTTTTACAGAATCTTTCCTTTCCTTCCTTGGACTTGGTGTTCAGGCTCCAATGCCTTCTCTTGGTTCACTGGCTTCGGCAGCTTTGAACGGATTCCAGTCTTATCCTGAAAAACTCTTTGCTCCTGCTTTTTTGATTTTTATCATCATTTTGAGTTTTAACTTATTGGGCGATGGACTGCGGGATGCATTTGATCCTAAATTAAAGAGTTAGAAAGGTTGTACGGTCATTGAGCTTGTCTAAATGACCGTAACGTAAACTGGTGGTTTTGGCAAACTCAGCCATCTTGAGGTAATTATATGGAAAATGAATATTTAGTAGATATACAACATGAAAAACTTTCTTTTTTTACTCCTGCAGGAGAAGTACGTGCTTTAAATGATGTTACACTCCATATGCAGGAAGGAGAAGTTCTTGGAATTGTAGGAGAGTCAGGAAGCGGAAAATCTGTTACAGCTTATTCTGTAATGGGCCTTACAGCCGAAAACGGAAAAATTACCGGCGGAACAGTTACCTTCAACGGACACAGAATAGACCAGATGACAGAAAAAGAACTCCGCAAAATCCGGGGAAAAGAAGTAAGCATAATCTTCCAGGATCCAATGACTTCGTTAAATCCAGTATGGACTATAGGAAATCAAATTGAAGAAGCCATTAAGCTTCATACAGATAAAAAAGGAAAAGAAGTTCATGAGCGTGCCCGCGAGCTTTTAACACTTGTTGGAATAAATGAACCAGATAAGCGTCTTAAACAATATCCACATGAGCTTTCTGGTGGTATGAGACAACGTGTAATGATTGCAATTGCACTTGCCTGCGAGCCAAAGCTTTTAATAGCCGATGAACCGACAACAGCTCTCGATGTTACTATTCAGGCTCAAATTCTTGAACTTATGCAGGAGCTAAAAAGAAAGCTTGGAATGGGAATTATTATGATTACCCATGACCTTGGTGTTGTAGCAAGTATGTGCGACCATATTGCAGTAATGTACGCGGGAGAAATTATTGAATACGGTACAACAGATGATATCTTCTATAACCCGCAGCATGAATACACACGCGGTCTTCTCCGCTCTATTCCAAAATTTCATGAAAAAGATTATTCACGGCTGGTACCAATTGAAGGACAGCCTGTAGACTTATTAAACCGACCTAACGGCTGTTGTTTTGCACCCCGCTGCTCAAACTGTATGAAAATCTGTCTTGAACAACCTCCTGTTCGTAATGAATACGAAAGCCTTGGAGGTGCTGCAGTAGGAGAAAATGTTCATTATGGACGCTGCTGGCTTGAACAAAAGGCTCAGAAGCTTGGAAGTGCAGAAGTAATTGTTACAGCAGATGGTAAGGTAGAAAATGCGCAGGGAGGAAAAAAATGAACGAAAAATTAAAAGAAAATAATCTCCTTGAAATTGAACACTTAAAACAATATTTTCCTGCCGGCGGCGGACGTTATGTAAAAGCAGTTGATGATGTAAGTTTCTTTATAAAAAAAGGAGAAACCTTTGGTTTGGTTGGAGAATCTGGCTGTGGAAAAACTACAACCGGACGTTCCATTCTGCGCCTTACAGAACCAACAGCAGGAAAAATTATTTACGATGGTGAAGTTATTTTTGACAGCGAAACCGGAAAAAAAGTTGATATGCATCCATTCCGCCGAAAAATGCAGATTGTATTCCAGGATCCATATGCTTCTCTTGATCCGCGAATGACTGTAGGAGACATTATTGGTGAAGCTCTGGATATTCATAAGCTTTATTCAGATAAAAAAGAACGACGCGAAAAAATACTTTCGTTATTAGATACAGTCGGCTTAAACTCAGAACATGCAAACCGTTATCCGCACGAATTTTCCGGCGGTCAGCGACAGAGAATTGGAATTGCACGTGCACTTGCAGTTAATCCTCAATTCATTGTTTGCGATGAACCGGTTTCTGCGCTCGATGTTTCCATTCAGGCACAGGTTGTAAATATGTTCGAAGATTTGCAAAAGCAGATGGGTCTCACTTATTTGTTTATTGCACACGATCTTTCGGTTGTAAATCATATTTCCAGCAGAATTGGTGTAATGTATCTAGGACACATGGTAGAAATGGCCGATGCCGATGAACTGATTTTCCATTCAGCACATCCTTATACACGTTCTCTTATTTCTGCAGTTCCTATTGCAGATCCAAAAACAGCTCGTGCGAACAAACGAATTATTCTTGAAGGAGATGTTCCTTCTCCATTAAATCCGCCGAGCGGCTGTCCTTTCAGAACACGCTGCCCTTATGCAGACGAGCATTGTGCACAGGAAAATCCTGAATTCAAGGAAATCAGTTCCGGGCACTATGCTGCCTGCCATAACTTAGATAAAATTAATTAGGTAAGCTGATTACTTACCAGGAGGTGTTTTAATGAAGAAACTTACTTTGTTAGTTTCTATGATTTGTTTGGCTGGGCTTTTTGTAGCCTGTGGAGAAAAGAAAACCACAGCTACTCCAACTGGCTCTGTATTACATGTTCAGGTTGGACCATCACCTGAAACAATTGACCCTGCATTAAACTCTGCAGTAGACGGTGCAAACATGATTATTCATGCATTTGAAGGT
>CAMVBP010000146.1 GCA_947165795.1 uncultured Treponema sp. | reverse complement strand
ACAGGTTTCACATTTTTTCCTGTAACTTCATCTACAGTGTCCATGTGAGCCATTAAAAGAATTGTAGGGTATTTTTTTCTTTCCTCGGAATCTTCTATATTAGAATCTATTTTTGCGACTACGTAACAGAAATCTGTAAGGTAAACATTTCTTGTTCCAAGATTTCTTAATTCTTTTACAAGGATTTTTGCAAAATCCCATTGCTGCTCTGTAGAAGGTAAAATTCCGCTTTCTGCATTTTTTTCGTTGCTTTCTGACCAGATTTTTACATAGCGGCAAAAGCGCTCCAGCATTTTATCCTGTTCTTCTTTATTCTTGTGAAAATTCCACTCAAGGTTGTGGTAATAGTATTCCAACCTGTTCTTCTTTATTATTGTAAATGTAATTCATAGTTTTAAGATTATATTCTTTTTGCAGATTTTTTGCAAAAGATTAACAGATTCATAATTCACTTTACTCAGGAGAGTAGAAGTGATTTTTTTTCATTTCTATACTTTTGCAAAATGTGATATAATATTTTTATTCATAAAACACTTTATTTGCCGGGGTGCATTTTTACAATGTTTTTTAGTATTAAAAAAAATATATTCATTATTCTTCTGATTTTATTTTCAATGAGTCTTTTTGCTCAGAATAAGGTAAATGCAATTGTCGGGAAAGCTGATTCATCTTTTTTAAATGATTACGTAAGCAAGAACTGGACTACCGAAGACGGACTTCCGGGAATGACTGTAAACGGACTTATGCAGGATAAAAAAGGCTACGTTTATATTTGTTCGTATGACGGACTTGTTCGTTTTGACGGCGTTGAGTTTGCAGTTTTTAATCGTGCAGTTGATGAAAAATATGATTTCGCTTCGGCAAGATCAATAATTCAGGATTCGTTGGGTAATATTTGGGTTGGGCACAATGATGAAGGAGTTTCGTGCTTAAAGACAAATGGAGAAATTGTAAAATATACAATAGCTAACGGGCTTCCGAATAATAAAGTAAATTCTCTTTGTGAAGATTTTGAACATAATATCTGGATTGGAACTGCCTGCGGCCTGTGTTATATTACGCCGGAAAACGCAATACTTATTCCGGACGGCGTTCAGGAGCTTCATCAGGAAAATATTCTTGTAGGAAAACTTTACTGCGATTCAGCAGGAAGAGTGTGGGTTGCTACTTCTGTTGCAAATGATATTTTTGTTTATTCAAATAAAAAGCTTGAAAGGTTTACCGGAATTTCAAAAGTTCAGAATCCTTGTGTTACGGAAGTTACTCAGGATCTTACCGGAGCATTCTGGTTCGGTGTTTCTCCGTGTTATGCAATAAGAATAAAAGACGGAGAAGAGACGGTTTATAATATTTCAAATCCTTCAAATCCAAGTTCAGAAATAAGTTCAATACTTTCTGATTCAGACGGAAATTACTGGGTTGGGACAGATGCCGGAGTTACAATAATTCATAACGGACTTTTTACTTATTATGACAGGCAGAATGGAATTCCTGATGATGTTGTAACAAGAATGCTTGAAGACAACGAAGGAAATATCTGGATTGGATTTAATCGTGGCGGACTTCAGAAACTCAGCCGCGGAAAATTTTACACAGTTCCAATGGAAACAAGTGTAAATGCAATTTGCGAAGATGTAAGGCGCGGCGTTACCTGGATAGGAACAGATTCCGGTGTAATGTGTTATAAGAATGGTGAGTTCATAACAAATGAAGTTACAGAAATGACAAAGGGTAACCGTGTACGCCATGTGGAACTGTCATATGATGATGAACTTTTAATTTCTTCTTATTCTGCTTATCCCGAAATTGTTGTTATGCCCGATGACACAATAAAATACTGGACGGAAAAAGATGGAATTTCCAGCAGGTGCCGCGTTTCCATTAAAACAACTTCCGGAGATTATTATGTAGGAACGACTTTCGGCCTTGCAATAATTCACAAAGACGGAAACATTACTTTCTTTACAAAAAATGAAGGTCTTGAAAATCACTATATAATGTGGATTTATGAAGATAAGAAAAATCAGATCTGGCTTGGAACAAACGGCGGGGGAGTTTACGTTTTAAAAGATGAAAAGATTACCGCTCATTATTCAACAGAAAACGGACTTTCGGGAAATGTAATTTTTAAAATTCTGGAATATGCAGAAAATATATGGATTGGAACTGGAACAGGACTTTCGAAATTTAATGAAGAGACAAAAACTTTTGTAACCTTCAATTCAACGAACGGACTTGGAACAGACAGCGTTTTCCAGATGATTCCGGATTACAGCTCTACAGCGTGGATGCTTACAAATAAAGGAATCCTTTCTGTTTCTTTCCCGGAAATGAAGGAAGCCACAGAAGAAAATAAAAAGAAGCTTTCTTCGGTTCAGTATTATGGAAGCTCTGATGGACTTGTTACAAGCGGCGTAACTTCAACTGCATATTCTCAGCAGGATTCTTATGGAAGAATATGGTTTACGCTTGTGGACGGCTTTGCTGTTTATGATCCTGTAAAATCTGGAATTAATAGAACTTCTCCAAAAGTTGATATTCAGAAAATTACAATTGATAACGAAACGTTTGATTATAACGGAGAAACAATAATTTTAGCGCCGTCGGTAAAACGTATTTCCTTAAAATACACCGGCTTGAGTTTTATTGCATCAGAAAAAGTAAGCTTCAGTTATAAGCTGGAAGGCTTTGATGATGAATATTCGGAATGGACTTCCAACCGTTCTGTTTCTTATACAAACCTTAAGCCTGGTACTTATGAATTCAACCTTGTTTCTAAAAATAGTGATGGCGTTTCCGGTGGAAACATTACTTCCGTAACAATTATAAAAAAGCCTTATCTGTGGCAGCGCCCGTGGTTCTGGGGAATTATTTTTGCGTTTGTAGTATTCCTTATATTCCTGGGCTTCCGTCTTAATGTTTTAAAATTCGAAAGGGAAGCAAAAGAAGAAAAAGAATTCAAAAATGCAATTATAGGTGCATTTGCAAACTGTGTAGATGGAAAAGACAATTATACGAACGGTCATTCTCAGCGAGTTGCAAATTATACAAAAATGCTTGCAACAGAACTTGGAGAAAGTGACTTAACGATAGAAAAATATTATAACATTGCACTTTTACACGACATTGGAAAAATCGGTGTTCCTGATTCAATTCTTCAGAAGCCTGGAAAACTTGATGATAAAGAATTCTCTGTAATGAAGAGCCATGCTCAGAGAGGTTTTGAAATTCTAAAAGATATTCAGCTCCAGGAAGATCTTGCAGAAGGTGCTCATTATCATCATGAACGCTATGACGGAAAAGGATACCCCGACGGACTTGTGGGTGATGATATTCCATGGGTTGCAAGAATTATTTCCGTTGCCGACACCTTTGACGCAATGAGTTCTACAAGACCTTACAGAAAGAAGATGGATCTTGATTTTATTGAAGAAGAAATTCAGCGCTGTTCCGGAACTCAGTTTGATCCAAAAGTAGTTGAAGCTTTTATGCGTCTTTATAAAAAAGGAATGTTTGATTATTTAAGATAAACTTCACTAAAAATTCCATTTTATAACTTGTGAATTTCGTTACAAAACTAATGAATTTTATACAAGATTTATAATTCCTCCGGCTATATATTATTTATAATAGGGTCGAGAAAATGGATATTTATAATACAAGAGCAAATGGAATTTTAATGCACATATCATCACTTCCGGGAAAATTCGGAATAGGAACGCTTGGCGAAAATGCGTACAAATTTGTTGATTTTCTAAAAGAAGGAAAACAGACCTACTGGCAGATTCTTCCTGTCTGTCCTACAAGCTACGGCGATTCACCTTATCAGAGCTTTTCTACTTTTGCGGGCAATCCATATTTTATAGATTTTGATATTCTTAAAAATCAGGGCTATCTGGAAGAAAATGATTATATAAATATTAACTGGGGCGGAACGGAAACCTGTGTTGATTACGGAACCTTGTATATTGAACGCCATAAGGTCTTTAAAAAAATACAGAGAAATTTTGAAAATAATATTCCCGGTGATTTTGCAGAATTCTGTAATAAAAATAATTTCTGGCTCGAAGATTTTTCTTTATTTATGGCAGTAAAGTATTCTTTTGTTGGAAAAGCTTTTACACAGTGGCCGTCTTCTTTTATAAAGCGGGAACCTGATGTTATAGAAAAATTCAGACAGGAAAATCAGTCAAGAATTTTCTATTATAAAATGCTTCAGTATCTGTTTTTTAAACAGTGGTATGAATTAAAAAATTACGCAAACAAAAACGGAATTTATATAATCGGTGACATTCCGATTTACGTTGCCGCAGACAGCAGCGATGTATGGACAAATCCGCAGAACTTTTATCTGGACGAAAACAATATTCCTGTTGAAGTTGCGGGCTGCCCTCCGGACGGTTTTTCTGCAGACGGGCAGTTGTGGGGTAATCCGGTTTATAACTGGTCTCTTATGGAACAGGACGGTTATTCCTGGTGGAAAAAAAGAATCAGCGAAAGCTTAAAAATTTATGATGTAATCAGAATAGATCATTTCCGCGGATTTGATTCATTCTATTCTATAAAATACGGTTCGCGCGATGCAAAAATAGGTAAGTGGAATGACGGTCCCGGAATAAAGCTTTTTAACGAACTGAAAAAAGAATTCGGCCCCCTTCAGATTATTGCAGAAGATTTGGGATTTCTTACAGACAGCGTTAAAGAATTATTGAGGGCTTCGGGGTTTCCTGGAATGAAGGTTCTTCAGTTTGCTTTTGATTCAAGAGAAACGAGCGATTATCTGCCTTTCAGATATACAAGAAACTGTGTGGTTTATACCGGCACTCATGATAATGATACAATCTGCGGGTGGGAAAAATCTGCCTCTCAGACCGATGTAAATTATGCCCGTGAATTTCTTCTGTGTGAAGGAAATGATTTTTGTAAAAAAATGATGCTTGCTGCAATGTCCAGCGCCGCAAATACCTGCATACTTACTCTTCAGGATTTAATAGGACTTGGTTCTGAAGGAAGAATGAATGTTCCGTCTACGGTCGGTACAAACTGGAAATGGCGTGCAAAACAAAGTGAAATAACTTCTGAAATTTCTGACTTCCTTAAAAAATACACTCAAATCTACGGAAGATAATTTTTCAAAAAAAATTAAAAAAATGCTCATTTTACTATTGACACTTTTTGTTGAGGGGTATATATTATTCCTCACCGTCGCAACACAGCACGGTGCTTCTTTGACA
>CAMVBP010000145.1 GCA_947165795.1 uncultured Treponema sp. | reverse complement strand
GATCATACGACCGTTACCACTTCGCATAACTTCACGTTCAAAAGCTTTTTTACATACAGGACAGGTACATTTATCTTTTGACCAGTATGAAATTCCAGCCTTTTTTTCTGAATTAGAACTTTTTGCCGGCATAAAACCTCCCAAACTATATAGACTCTATAACTACAAAAGCTACAGAAAAATCTTTTTCATGACTTAGCGAAACAAAAACCTTACAGACTCCAGCTTTCTGCTGCAATAATTCTTTCGCCGATCCTGTTACATTTAATGAAGGCTTTCCGCTTTCATCGTTTGTAATATAAACATCTTTTAAATTAAAACTCAAGCCTGTTCCAAGAGCCTTTGAAAAAGCTTCCTTTGCTGCAAAACGAACAGAATAATGTTCACATAAATGCTGAACGCTTCCGTTTGTTTTTAATTCTGCAGGATTGAAAAATCTTTCACAATACCCTTTTGATTCAACCCATTTTTTAAATCTCTTTACATCCGTAACATCGGTGCCAATTCCAAAAATCACTATTATTCTCCCTCTGCATTTTCAGCTTCGGTTTCTTCAGGTTTGTTTATAAGTACAACAGTAAGATTTTCTTCGGAAACACTTAATAATTCAAAATTAGAAGAAATATTATAGCGGACAGGAACTGTATATGTTCCGGCTTCTGTAAATTCACCAAGATTAATTGAAACTGCCTTTGAAGGAAGATTATAATTTTCCAGTGCAGGAACTGTTCCTGCAAGATTTACAGTAACGCTTTCAAGCTCACCATCTATAACAAGATTCGGAACAAGATTTAAAACTTCAGGAGTAACCTCAGAAAATTCTTTTTCCATAAGCTCCGGTACAATTATAACCGTTGCCGTATAAGGACCTTCATCTTCAATAGAAAGGATATTATCTATCTGATTCAAAGTAGTTTCTGTAGAAAAATTAGTCTGCGCATTTGAAACTGTAATTTTTGTAGTCGGGATTTCTTCTACCGCATTTATCATAGATTCAGGACCTGTTACAAGAACTACAGAAGGAGTCATAAAAACATTTTCTACTTCGTAACCATGTAAAGGAGCACCTACAACTGTTGCACTAAGCGGAATATATTTGGAAATCTTTTTTTCAACATGAAGAGTAACATATTCTTCTGAAAGCCGGACTTCCAGAGGAGATAAAGACATTACTTCATCTGAAATTTTGAGCGTTACTGGAATTTTTACCTGGCCTGAATAAGGAATAAAATCTATATTTGCGAAAGCCTGAATATCTGCAGTCTGAATGGATTTAATGTTTTCTTCGCTGGCACGGACTATAACAGAAACTGTGGAAGGAGAATCGGAAACATGCATAACAAGTCCGTTTTCTGAAATTGTCAGTGGAACTATGAATGTTTTTTTTGTAACGAGCGAAGCTTCATGAAAAATATACAGAAAAATCGCAATTACAATACATGCAACTTTATAAGGCCACTTGTCAAGAATTTTTTCAACCAATGACTTTCTGTTCATCGACAGTGTCCTCCAAAACTTTTTCTTCTGGTGTAATTTCAAGAAGGTTTTCCAGAACTTTTCTGACTTCTGTAAGCGAAAGATCGTAATTCAATTTTGAATCATAAGCAAGGCTCAATGCTCCGCTTTCTTCCGAAACTACAAGAACAACTGCATCAGAAACTTCAGAAAGTCCAAGTGCCGCTCTGTGTCTTGTACCGAATGTTTTTTTAATTGAATAGTTATCGCTGGTTGGAAGAAAGCATCCTGCCGCAATAAGTTTTCCGCCCTGAATAAAACAGGCACCATCATGCAGCGAAGTATCTTTTCCAAAAATTGTCATTAAAAGGCTTGAAGACAAATCAGCATTTAAAATTGTTCCGGTCTGAATGATATTATCCATTTTTGTATGACGCATAAAAACTGCAAGCATACCGCGCCTTTGTTTAGAAAGCATATCGGCAGCAATTAAAACAGCGTCTACATAAGTATGCTTTGAACGGTTACCAAATGCAAACCAGGAATTCTGACCGATTCGTATAAATAACTTTCGAATTTCGGGCTGAAAGACAAGTGCAAATGCAACAACAAGTCCAGGCGCAATAAGTTTTAAAAGCCAGAGGATTGTAGAAAGCCGCAGGAAAACTGCAATTCCATAAGCAATTGCAATAATTATGACAGCCTTAATCATCTGAATTCCGTTAGTCTTAGAAATAAAATCGTAGGCCTTGTAAATAATTATCGCAAGAATAGCGATGTCTAAAACCGGGCGTATATATTCGTAGATGTTTAAGATTTTATCAAATCCAACCATAATTAATCCTCGACCAACTCAAAACTTTTATTAATCGGTGGATTCCATTATAACACACTATGAAAGAAATTTCATCACATTTAACATATCAATTGTTTCTTCAACATCATGAACACGAATAATTTTTGCTCCTTTCTGTACAGAAATCATATTTGCACATAAAGTTCCATAGAGCCGCTTATCAACATCTTTTCCTGTCATTTTTCCAATACATCTTTTACGCGAAAGAGCCATTAAAAAGGGATAATCTTCAACGAGCATTTTATCTGTATTTTTGATTAAATCTATACATTCGTCCTCGTCTTTTCCAAAACCAATTCCAGGATCGATAATAATATTTTTTTTATTGATTCCGTTTTTAAGGGCGAAAGCTATTCTTTCCTTAAAAAAATCTGCAACCTGTCCGGCATTTGCGCTTCCCTGATGCATTAAAACAACAGGAACTTCAAGTTTCGCTGCAAGAGCACAGGAAGCATCGTCATAAGCTAAGGCAGTAACATCATTAAAAATATCTGCGCCTTCGTTATAGCAGGCTTCAAAAACCTTTGCCTTTCTTGTGTCTATACTGATTGGAATTGAACTTATTTTTCTTATTTCCTTTACAATTGGAACAAGCTGTTTGATTTCTTCTTCTAACGGAACATCTGTAAAACCGGGTCTTGTAGATTCTGCACCCAAATCTATTATATCAGCACCCTGCTCTATCATTTTTGCAGCAAGCTCAAAGCCACCGCGGCTTTTTTCGTAAAATGAATCTTTAGTGGCATTTACAATTCCCATTACAAGGGCCGGGCGTTCTGTTTTTATCTGTGTTTTTGTGAATTCAATGCAGCACATTCAAGTATCTCCTTTTCTAAATCTGCAGCAGAAAGTCCGGCATCCTGCAAAACTTCTTCTCTTTTTCCCTGTACATAAAATCTGTCTGCAAAGCCGCACTTTCTTATATTTTTGTAACCGTTATTCAAAAGAATGTTTTCTATTTCTTCGCAGATTCCGCCTTCGCTCATTCCATCTTCTGCAAGAACAAAACCTTTATAGTTCTTTGCAATTTCAAGGAAGTATTCTTCATCAAAAGGCTTAATAAAACGCAGGATATATAAATCGGCATATCCATTTTTGAGCAGAACTGAACGGATTGCCTGCTGTGCCTGAGAATACAGAGAGCCGGTAATAATAAGGAGAATTTTATTTTTCTGTTTTTGAAGCTGTTCTTCGGTAATGTTTTCTATTACAAAATCGGAACAAGGAATGAATAATCCGCGTCCAGGAATTACAGGCTCAGAAAAAACAGGAAGCTCTGTAGGACAGGAAGCCTTTGGATAGCGTATTACAACGGCAGATTTATTTTCAAGCGCCCATTCAAAACAAAGCTTAAGATCATTACAGCTTGCAGGGCTCATTAAAACTAAAGAAGGAATTGTCTTAAAAAGTGCAATATCAAAAACACCCTGATGAGTAGGACCGTCATCGCTTACAGCACCGGCTCTATCAAGCATAAAAATTGCATGAAGCTTCTGAAGCGCAATATCATGAATCATCTGGTCGACGGCACGCTGAATGAAAGTAGAATAAATGCACACTACCGGAATTTTTCCACCTCTTGAAAGGCCGCCTGCAAAAGTAACTGCATGTTCTTCTGCAATTCCAACATCAAAAAAGCGGTCCGGGAATTTATGAGAAAAAGATGAAAGACCTGTTCCTTTTGACATTGCCGCTGTAATTGCAACTATATCTTTGTTTTTTGCGGCTTCCGAAACAATAATATTGCTGAAGGCTTCTGTAAAACTTAATGAATCGTATTTTTCTACAGTTCCGTCACTAATCAAAAACGGACCAACTCCATGAAACAGTTCAGGTTTATCTTCTGCAGGGCTGTAGCCTTTTCCTTTTTTTGTAACGACATGAACGACAACCGGACGAGGAAGCTTTCTTACACGCTTAAATACAGTTTCAAGAGCAGCTTCATTATGACCGTCTAACGGACCGACATATTCAAAACCAAGATCTACGAATAAATTATTTGTAAGGAAAAGACCTTTGATTGCACGCTTAAATCTGAAAATGAATTTTTCAAGATGACTTCCTAAATACGGAATTTTATCTATTGCCTTATCAATTTTATATCTTATTGACTGATATCTTGAAGTTGTCGTTAATCGGCTTAAATAGCGTGAAACTGATCCCGTATTATGATCAATTGACATCTGGTTATCATTTAAAACTACAATAAGATTTTTAGAAAGCTGACCAGCATGAGATAAAGCTTCAAAGGCCATACCACCGGTAAGAGCTCCATCGCCGATAACAGCAATTACTTTTCCATTTTTTTTATCAAGATCGCGGGCCGTTAATAATCCGAGCGCCGAAGAAATAGAAGTTGAAGAATGACCGTTAAAAAAATAATCATGCGGACTTTCTGAAGGATTTGTAAACCCGGAAATTCCATTTTTTTTTCTTAAAGAACTGAATTCCTTGTAGCGTCCTGTTAATAATTTATGGGTATAACACTGATGACTTACATCAAAAATAAGGGCATCTTCCGGTGAATTGAATACTCTGTGAAGGGCTATAGTTAATTCTACCACTCCAAGATTACTTGCAAGATGGCCGCCGTTATTTCCAACAACATTAATAATTGTTTTGCGAATATCTTTTGCAAGAACTTTGATTTCTTTTTGAGTTAGGTTTGATAAATCCTGTGGTGAATTAATATCTGTAAGTAAAATAATAAACCCCAAAAAAAACTTAATTAATTAAATCGATTTCCCGATTTTACTAAAAAAAAAGACCGCATACAGCAAAAAAAATAAATTGCTGCTACACGGTCTATCTGACATAAGCGCCGACATAAAAACTACTTGCTCTTATGTCTGTTCCTTCTAAGCATCTTCTTACGCTTATGTGTCGCCATCTTCTGGCGCTTTCTTTTCTTTCCACAAGGCACGATGG
>CAMVBP010000144.1 GCA_947165795.1 uncultured Treponema sp. | reverse complement strand
TTGTTCAGCTTGTTCCAAAATTTACAAAAGCAAATATGGATGAAGAACGTGCTAAACTTTCTGAATCTGCACCGGAAGCTCCTTCTAAACTCAACGGTTCTGAACTTGACCTTGATCCATTCGGATTCTGTGCCTTCTCTATTGTTGCTGTTCTTGGTGTTTTCTTTGGTTCATTTAAGTTCGGAAACTTTTCTCTTACAACAACAGGCGGATGTCTCATTCTTTCTTTGATTTTCGGTCACTTCCAGAAGATTGGAAAAGTAAGCATTATGCCTCAGGAATCTACCCTTAAAGTATTCCGTGAACTTGGTCTTATGCTCTTCTTAATCGGTGCAGGTGTTGCAGGTGGTGCAAGCTTTGTTGAACACTTCCAGTGGGTATACTTTATCTACGGAATCATCATGACTCTTCTTCCAATGATTATAGGATTTATCTTTGCAAGATTCGTATTAAAGCTCAACCTTTTGAACAATCTTGGTTCAATCTGCGGTGGTATGACTTCTACTCCGGCTCTCGGAACTTTGATTTCTACAGCAGGAACAGAAAAAGTAGCAGGCGCATATGCTTCAACATATCCAATCGCACTTGTTGCTGTAGTTCTTGTTTCTCAGTTCCTGATTATTATTTTCAGATAGCCTAAAATCGAAGAACCGTTAAAAACAGGGCTGCGACAGCGGGCCTGTTTAGGTTCATCGAAAAAACGGCTCAGAGGCAAGCTGTGCTTGCCGACTTATTTGCTTGTCATGTTTACAACTCCGTCCCAGTTTTCCGGGATGGAGTTTTTTATAAACTGACGGCAGCGTTCTGCAAATACCAGCGAGGTCGGGTCTCCGCCTTCCATCTTATCTGCCTTAGTAAATAACTTAAGTGCCTCTTTAAAATCGCGGGCAAGATATTTATCCAGTCCGTTATGGAAAAGTTCAATCTTTTCGAATTCATAATCTTTCATTTCATCCGCAAAGCCGACAACATTATACAGCTGAACAGGCGTTGAACGTCCTACAACACGGCATTTATCAAGCCTTCGTACAATTATCTTATCTTTATTTGCTCCGGTATTGGCCATATTCCAGGTTTCGTCACTGCACATAATCCAGGAATTATATGCCTTATTAACGCCTTCAAGACGGCTTGCAAGGTTTACAGTGTCTCCAATCATCGTGTAATTCAATTTACTGAAGCTTTCTGTTTTACTTCCCATAAGACCTACAAAAGCTTCGCCTGAATTTACACCAATTCTTGTCTGCAGCGGCTTTAACTGAATAATTTCTGATTTTCCGCCGGATCCGGTAATTTCTACCGGCTCAAATAATTGCGAATGTGTTTTGTTAAATTCAACCTCAACCTTCTTCATTTTTAAGGCTGAATCAAGACACAGGTAAGCCCATTCTTCCGGTGTATGAAGGTTTGTAGGATCCGGTGCTCCGAACATGGAAATAATTGCATCACCTTCGTATTTATCTATATTTCCGCCGTTTTTAAGTATTTCGTCAGACATCTGTCCAAGATAATCATTTAATATTTCAATAAGTTTGTTCGGGCCGTCTTCTCCGTAAATCTTACCGATGCTTTCGCTCAAAGTAGAGAATTTCTGAATATCTGAGAAAAGTGCCGTAATGCATTTTTTCTGACCTTCAGTTTTAAATGCTTCAGGATTTTTTCTTAATTCTTCTACTGTATCTTTATTAGCAAAAGAAGCTGCAATCTGGGTAATAAAATGCTTTTCCTTATAGCTTAAGAAGAACCTATAAGAAATTCCCGCAAGAAGATCTGCAGCAAGGTAAATTATAATTCCGATAAACGGAATATAATAATTTGAAAAAACAAATAAAGCGCCCCAGATTAAACAGTAAACTAAATAGCAGATAAAGCCCGTAAGATTCTGGAAAAGACTTGAACGCTTTATAAAAATTAACAGTATGAACGAAAGAATTAAAGCAAAAATAAAGCCGATTTTCCAGTTTACGTATGTTATAAAACTCTGATTTACAAGCGTATTCAAAATATTGGCATGAACTCCAACATTCATAAATTTCTTTTCGAGTGGTGTTGCTCCGTTATCTGTTGTTGATGTAGCTGTATTACCAATTATACACCAGGCCCCGTTATATAAGGTTTTAAGCTCTTCATTCAGTTCTAGATAAGCATCTATGTATAAAAGATTGCCAAAATCCTCTTCCATATCAGACATTATCTGACTAATTATTTCATAGTCTACAAATTCAGACAGGGAATTCAGCCTGCTTTTTATTTCCGGAAGATAATTTCTATCATAAAAAGCTTTTGCTGCTGAATAAAACTCATTTCTCAAAGAAAAATAATACTCGTAGTCTTCTTCCGAAATTCCGTCAATTATATTTCCATCTTCTGAATATCCTGTGCAAAGCGAAAGCAGCTGATTTTTTGTCTCTGCAATCTGAGCATATAAATCAAGTAAATCAAGTGCCTCATCATAATATTCAAGCGGAAGTCCGTCTTCTCCAATTATAACCTGAGACGCAATATTACGAAGGGCAATAATTATATTTTCTTCCATAAAATCAAGATTTATAAGATTAAAAATTGAATCATTATTAAAGCTTTCTTCGCACGAGCCTCTTCTCCAGTTTATTAAAATTCTTCCATACGGATCTACTGGAATTTTAATATCGCCGGTTTCGTTTGTTAAAGGATTTACAGCATCTTTTATTATATAACAATCCTTTTTTCTTATTACTTTTGAAGCCTGTACAATATCTAAAAATGGACCAAAGGCAAGCTGAGGTATGTATTGTCCGTTATACTCAAATAAAAGCTCCATTCTGCGGCGAACACCGTCTGAATCTATTACCGAATTAGTAAAGCTTGCTCCATGTGCACGCGAAAGAAGTTTATTCAACGCCGGAGTAAAGCCTCTTTCTTCTTCTGATTCTTTAAGCGTTAACTCATTTCCTTTAAGAATTAATGAATCCGGATCTTCCACGCGGCTATAAAGAATTCTTGCCTTTATATAATCTATATCTTCTTTAGAAATTTCATAACCAAGATTTTCATGATTGATTGTAAGGTAGGAATCTCCAAAAAATTGAAGGCTTTCTGCAAAATATTCATCATTATCGCGGGCAATATTGTTGTTTACAAAATCTATAAGATTATCAAATTCAGGATGTATATTTTCTGTAACGAGCATATCAGAAAGCTCAAGGATTTCGTCCTTTGAATAATACCCGCTTACGGCAGCCTGTGCCATCTGATCAACTAATTCAGAAACTGTATCAGAAGTATTTTCAATTGATTGTGCAATACTCTGCTCTGCACTCGGATTAATTCCGTTTTTAGAAGGAGAAATATATTCAACATCGAATATTGCTTTTTGTGCACCAAGCTCGCGTAAACGCAGAAGTGCATCTGCAATTACATCTCGTGTCCAAGGCCATTCGCCAAGCGCTTTTATTGAAGTATCATCTATTTTTACAAGAACAATTTTTTCGCTGACAGGAGGTTCTTTTCTAAAATGAAAAAGTGCATCGTATAAACGGAAATCAAGCTTTTGAAAAATATTTAAGCCAAGAAAAATACAAAAAACTAAGCTGACGAGAATTTTAATTAATAAAGGAATTGCAAGCTTATGATTTTTTTTTGTATTGATAAATTTCTTTATTTTCATAAAAAAATTGTATCATACAAAGTCGAAATTTTCCAACGCAATTTTAGCAGCATTCTGTTCTGCTTCTTTTTTAGATTTTCCTTTTGCAGGACCAAAAGCTTTGTTTTCAAGATAAACCTTTACGAAGAAGGTTCTGTCATGCTCCGGACCTTCTACTCCGCAAATTTCGTATTTTGGTGTTTTTTTAGATATTTTCTGGTACTTTTCCTGAAGGACAGTTTTAAAATCCTTCATGCCGAAATGCTGTACGTTATTAATGGCAGGAACTATAAATGAAAGCACATATTTTTCTGCCGCTTTATATCCCGAATCCAGATAATATGCGCCGATAATTGCTTCCATACAGTCTGCAAGTATTGCAGGCTTTTTTCTTCCGCCTGTCATTTCTTCGCCTTTACCCATTACTAAAAGCTTTTGAATTCCAAACTGAAGGGCTACAGGCGCAAGTGCTTTTTCTGAAACTACAGCAGATTTTATTTTTGCAAGATCGCCTTCGGGATTATCAAGATTTGTATAAAGATAAGACGCAGTAACCATTCCCAATACCGAATCTCCAAGAAATTCCAGGCGTTCGTTGTTTTTCATTCCGGGATTTTCGTTTGTAATGGAACGATGATGAAAGGCCTGATCTAAAAGCTCCAGGTTTTTGAAGGAAATGTCTACTTTATTGCAGAACTCTTTAAGTTCTTTTTGTCTTTTGCTGTCTATCATATTTCCCGCCGTACTCAAAAAAAAAGGCACAGGAAATTACCTGCGCCTTTTTATATTAACTAAAAGCGAATTACTTGTTCTGTTCAGCTTTGATGAAGTCATAAGCATCGCGAACTGTTTCGAATTCGTTAGCTCTTTCATCTGGAATGCTTACTCCAAGTTCTTCTTCAATAGCATATACTAATTCATAAGTATCAAGGCTATCTGCTCCTAAGTCATTTCTGAATGAAGAATCCAAAGTGATTTTTGATTCTTCAATTTCCAATTTGTCAGCGATAAGCTTCTGGATTTTTTCAAATAATTCGTCCATCTTTTATACTCCTATAAATTAACCATTAACTTCCGGTGTAATTACCTGACGACCACGGTAAAAACCGCATTTTGGGCAAACATGATGTGACTGTACCAAGTTTCCACAGTTGTTGCATTCAACAAGCTGAGGAGCCTTAAGTTTCATGTTAATGCTCTGGCGTCTCTTTGTTACGGCCTTCGATGTTTTGGATCTAGGTACTGCCATAAGTCTTAAACCTCACTAAAATATACTGTCATCCATAATACAAAACTTGATAAATAGTGTCAATACAACAATATGATAAATCAAGGAAATCAATTTTTATAAATTTATATATTATAAAGCATTAAGAAGAATTTCGGATTCCAAAACCGCGCGATAACGCGCTACACGTTGTTTGTGGTATAGAAACTATACAATGCCGCTTCGCGGCGTCCACAAACAAAGTGTTTTTGTAATCCGAAATTCTTCTTACCTGATTTTTATAAAAAAATTGATTTCCTTGATTCTTTATTAACTCTATAAATTTTGTCTTATTACTTACAAATTCTATAATAAATTATCATACAGGACCATTTCGGATTCCAAAACCGCGCGATAACGCGCTACACGTTGTTTGTGGTATAGAA
>CAMVBP010000143.1 GCA_947165795.1 uncultured Treponema sp. | reverse complement strand
AATATGTATAGTAATTCCAAGTGCCTTGTGTATAATGCTTGTTGCAATTTTATATGGTAATCTTTCTGCAGTGCTTCTTTCATTTATTATTTCTCTTGGAGTTTTAAATGTTACAGGCTGGCAGATAGAAACCTTTATTTTTACATTAACCGTAAGCTTAGCTTCTGCAGGAATTGTAAGAAAAATTGAACGCCGTATAGATTTAGTTTTGTCTTCGCTTATGCTCAGCGTTATGGAAATTGTGTTCATGCTCATTAACTTTGTTATTTTTAATGACATTATTTCCGAGCTTCCAAAGCTTGTAATCGGTATGGCAATAAACGGCTTTATTTCCGGAATCTTAACACTTGGACTTATAACTCCGCTGGAAATTATGCTCAATACAGCTTCTGTTTTCCGCCTTATGGATTTGAGCGATTTGAATACTCCATTAATGAAAAAGATGCTTATACAGGCGAGCGGAACATACAATCATTCTATGATGGTTGCACAGCTTGCAGAAAATGCATGCCGCCAGATAGGTGCAAATGCTCTTGTTGCAAGAGTTGCCGCATACTATCATGATATTGGAAAAATAGAACAGCCTGAATACTTTGTAGAAAATCAGAAGGGCGAAAATAAACACGACGAAATAAACCCGACACTTTCGGCTTCTGTAATTAAAAGCCATGTAAGAAAAGGCGTAGAAAAAGGTCATCAGATGCATTTGCCTCAGGTAGTTATAGATGTAATTGCCGAGCATCACGGAACAAGTGTAATTGCATATTTTTATAATATGGCAAAGGAAAAAGATCCGAGCCTTTCTCCGGAAGATTTTTCTTATCCGGGACCGCTTCCTTCTACAAAAGAATCTGCTGTTGTAATGCTTGCCGATACTGTAGAAGCAGCCTGCAGAACTCTGGAAAATCCTTCTGTTACACGTCTTGAAAAATTCATTACGACATTAATAAATGCAAAGGCAGAGCATAACCAGCTGGACAATTGTGAATTAACATTCCGCGATATTTCTAGAATTAAAGATTCTTTTGTTCAGATGCTCGCAGGCTATTACCACAGCCGAATTGAATATCCTGATCAGAAAGATCCGGACAGTAATCCGAATAATTCTGCAAACACTCAGACTTCTCAGGTAAGCCAGAATGTACAGAGTTCAGCGCCTGCAAAAAAAGTTCAGCCTGCACAGAGTACTTCTGCACCTGCTAAAAAAGTACCTGCTTCGCAGACAGGCGTTCAACGTACTGCTTCTGCTTCGCGTACAGGCGCAACACAGCGTTCTGCCGAATCTACTTCAAAAAAATCATCTTCGGTGGGAACAAAATCATGAGTGTAACAAACAGGGTTTTAATTTCTTTTATGGAAGAGATGGAAATTCCAAAGGAGATTTCTGAGAAAATTTCTTCCCTGCAGCAAAATATAGAAGCTTTTATTCAAAAAGTAATGTCAGAGCTTGGTTTTACCAATCAGGAAGTTTCTGTATTTTTTTGCGATAACCCTTATATAAAAGAATTAAATAAAACTTACAGAAATATTGATAACGCAACAGACGTTCTTTCCTTTGAAAACGGCGACGAATACGAAGATGAAGAAGGAAAATGGAAATGCGTTGGTGATATTGTAATAAGTTTTGAAACTTTACTCGAAAATTCAATTTATTTTGACGAGAATAAAGATAACGAGTTTAAAAGACTTTTAGTTCATGGACTTTTGCATTTAAATGGTATGGATCATGGAGAAGAACATATAGAAAAGGGTGTAGAACCTGAATGTGAAATGCTTAAAATCCAGGAAAATATTTTGCAGAAATTAAAGGATGAAAAAATTATATTATGAGTTTTTTTAAGAAAAAGAAAAAAACAGAAGCTGAAGGCGAAGAAGAACAGATTCAGGAAAAAATTCTCATTGAAGAAAAAAGAGATATGATTCAGGGAGTTGAAGACTTATCTAAAACTTCCGTAAAGGAAGTTATGGTTCCCCGAATTGACATAGATTTTATTTCTTCAGATACGAGTGAAAATGAATTATTTTCAAAAATAGTTGCAAGCGGTCATTCGCGAATTCCTGTTTACACAGATTCAATAGATAACGTAATTGGTGTTCTTTATGTAAAGGATTTAATTAAATGCCTTGCAGATAAAGTTGATATAGATTTGCAGAAACTTGTAAGAAAGGCATTTTTTGTTCCTGAATCTAAAAGAATAGACTCTTTGCTCAGGGAATTCAAACGACGTCATCTTCATATTGCGATTGCCATTGACGAATACGGTGGAGTTTCCGGTCTTGTTACAATGGAAGATATTATTGAAGAAATTGTCGGTGATATTCAGGATGAGTTTGATAAAGAAGCAGAAGATATTATCTGCGTCAGCGAAAATATCTGGCTTTGTGATGCAAGAACAAATCTTGATGATTTGAATGAATCTATTGATGCAAAATTCCCGGATGATGATTTTGACAGTCTTGGTGGTTTTGTATTTGATTTATTTGGAAAAGTTCCTGTAAAATATGAAAAGGTATCATGGAAGAACTTTGATTTTATTGTGCAGGATATGGAAGGTCACAGAATTAACCTTGTAAAGGTTATTAAAAATTCTGAACAAGAGAGCGATAATGAATAAATTTTCAAGAAGATTAAAAGCAGGCATAATTTCAACCTTATTTTTTGTTTTTAGTTCCTATTCAATTTTTGCCCAGGATTCTCAGTCGGCACTTTCGCTTTACAATAAGGCAGTTTCTCTTGAACAGGATGAACAATGGTATGAAGCCTCTCAGTATTATATGGAAGTTGTAAGCATAAATCCGGCATTCAGCGATGCGTGGTTTCATCTTGCAGACTGTTCTTATAAGCTTGGAGAATTTGACCTTGCTTTTTCTTATCTTGAAAATGCAGAAAAATACGAAAAGAATAATTCAAACATTCAAAATTTAAAAGGAATGATTTGTATTTCTCTTGGTCGCTTTGACGAAGCAAAAGAAATTTTCAATGAAGTTTTAAAAAAATATCCTAACGATATAGATTCACATTTTGGACTTGCAGAGCTTGAACTTTTTGAGGGTAAATATTCAGGCGCGGAAAAACAGTATGAAATGGCTTTAAAACGTCAGGGCTCAAACAGAAAAGCTCTCCTTTCGCTTGCATTGCTTTGTGCTCAGACAGAGCGTTATTCTCTTGCAGAAAATTATTTAAAACGCGCTATGTCTTATTATTCTGGCGAAAGCGAAGTTCATTACCTTGCATCAATTATTTACATGATGAAGGGTGATTATTCTACTGCAGAAAAACATGCGCGCATTGCTGTAGAAATTAAAACAGATTATAACAAAGCCTATGAACAGCTTGCAACAATTTTGTATCTGGAAAACAGAAACGAAGATGTAATAGATATGTGCGATTATCTGATTTATCAGGATCGTTCAAATTCTCTGGCATGGTATTTAAAAGGAATTGCACAGGAAAAGCTTTCCAAACATGAAGATGCCGTCGTAACCTGGAATGCGGGCCTTAATATTCAGCCGCAGGATGAGTTCATGCGTATGATGCTTGAACTTTCTGCAAAAGAAAATGTTTCTTTAGATGATTCACGACGTGCAGTCTGGGCAAATTACCATATGGAAAATGCAAAGCAATACGAAAGCCGTTATGATAAATCGGGTTCTCTTTACGAATATCAGAAGGCATTGATTCTTAACCCTTCAAATACAGCTGCACGTTTAGCTTATGCAAATATTCTTGAACTGAATGGAATGCACGAGCATTATCTTGATCAGCTTCAGTTTATTAAAAGTTTGAATGAAGGCAATATTTCTACATCCATAAGCGATACAATTGAAGCTTATGAAAGTCTTCTTTCGGATACACTTGCAAAAAAATGGAATATAGAACCTTTCTATCTTGATAAAACAAGATGGAATATTGCAGTCTTTTATATGACAAGTGATGCTTCGTTCAGACATGCAGACTTACAGCGCCTGGCGGCCCTTGCATGTTCAGATGTATTTACAGGCGTTGCAATTACAAGCGTAAAAACTCAGGTTACACCGGTAAAAAGCTTTTCGGAAGCCTTCCAGAATGCAAGAAAAAATTCCTTTGATTATTTTATAATAGTTTCTGCAAGTGAAGGCGATGACGATATAAGCCTTTCTTCCGTAATGTATAATGCAAGAAGCGGGGTAGAGGCAGATAATAAAAAATTCTATGCCACAGGAAATAACAGACTTTCTACAGTTTTAAGAAGATTCAGAAATTCTATTCTGGAAAATCTTACAGTCCGTGGAAAGATTCTTGCATGTAATGGAAAAACTGTTTTAATAGATCTTGGCCGTTCAGAAAATATTTCAGAAAACTTTGAATTTAAAATCATACGTAAGAGTAAACTAACAACAGCAGATTCCGGCACAGGACTTTTTTATAAAGACGATGATGTTGTAGGAACTTTAATAGTTACAAAAGCAGGCGAAGAGGTTTCTGAAGCACAAATAACTAAAGCAGGTTTTTACGACAGAATCAATGTTGATGATGAAGTTGTTCTCGTTGCAATACCGGAAAAAGATGATTCCGGAATGGATACGGTTCCAAATGCCGATGAAAACGGAAACACAATTGTAGACAATAATGTTTCCGGCGAAGAATTTATTACAGAAATCAGGAAGGCTGTTGACCGCCCGGCAATACTCGATTTACTTAGAAGTATTTTCTAAAGTCTGTCCAGCGAAGAGTTCAGCCATTTTTTAATTAAAACCGGATAAACGTTTTCAAGCTTTACAAAGGTTTTTACGGCATCTTCGTAATGGCCCATCATATATTGAGCTTCACCAAGATAAAAATATGTGCGGTTTCTTGTACTGTCGTTTATATTTGTACCGGCAAGTCTCTGTAACTGAACCGCTGCTTCTTCATATTTTCGCTGGACAAAATAATCCTTTAAAATATTAAAAAGCAAATGATCATCACCGCCATCCGGCGAAATTAAATCTTCTTCAAAAATATATTGAGACAGAGGTTTTTCTTTTGTTTTATTTTTAGTTATTAAAGAATTCGTTTTTGATTCGGTCGATTCAGAAAAATCGGCTTCTTTTTTGTCCATTTCGCCCGAAAGATTAATTGAAGGAAGCGGAGTTTCTCTTAAAACTCCCTCAGGATAAAGCTTTTCGGAGATTACCTCTTCTTTAGGAAGTTCTTTATATTGTTCCTTTAGTTTTGCGCCTCTTACAGTTGAGTTGTAAGAAAGCAGAACCATTTGAACAGGCTTAGAAGTAACTGTAATTACAGTAGAAAAATATTC
>CAMVBP010000142.1 GCA_947165795.1 uncultured Treponema sp. | reverse complement strand
TTCCCATACGCGGTTTACGTAAGCATTTTTCATTTCGTTTTACTCCTCGGCAAATGCACCAGCAAGCGGCGTTTCAGCAATCGGCAGGCCTGAGCCACATTTTGCATAATTATGCATTTCCAAGGAATAAATATACCACAAACTATGTTTCTATGAAAAGTAGTAAAGTGCCAAAAAATATTAATTTTTAATAAAGTTTTTTAGTGTTGATTAAGAAATTATTTTTATGTGCAAAGGGCGTTCCCGCCGCCTTCGGCGGCGGTCGGCGCTTCCGTGCTCCCCTACGGTCGGTGCTTCGCACGCGCTTCGCGCCACTCCAGTGCCTAACGCAATTGTGCTAAAGCCTTCACAAGAAAAAGTTCCTGCTGCATAACCTGAAGAGCCGGTGGCGTTTACTACTACAATAATCTATTTTTATTCAACCGCAGCGTGCAGAAATCAGATAAAATTATAAAATAAAGAATTATATTCCGGAGAAAATTATGTGGTATGGTTTTAACGTTTTGTGGATGTTCTGGTCAGACGGTGCAGAAGGTTCAAAAAATCCTGATAGCGTTCATATAAGCGAAAACGACATTGATGCAATGGCCGCAATGGGCTGCAATTTTGTAAGGCTTCCTGTTGATTACAGATTTTTCATTCACGATTTTGAATATGATAATCCCGATGAAACAATGCTCAAAGTTCTTGACCGTTGTATAGAAACTATTGTAAGCCGCGGACTTCACTGTTCGCTGAATGTTCACCGCGGGCCGGGCTATTGTATAAATGGCAACGATCTTGAAAAGCATAATTTATGGAAAGATAAAATTGCGCAGGATGCTTTTGTTAATCTCTGGAAGCTGTTTGCAAACCGTTATAATAATTATACAAAAGATCAGTTGAGTTTTGATCTTTTGAATGAACCGCCTGCAGAAGGCCAGTACGGATTAACAAGAGAAAATCACAAAGCAATTATGGCGCGGGCTGCCGGAGAAATACGCAGCATAACACCAGACAGAACAATTATTTGCGACGGTCTTGGCGGCGGACATATTGCCTGCCCTGAACTGGCAGATTTAAATGTTGTACTAAGCGGGCGCGGGTATATGCCGTTCCGTCTTACGCACTGGAATGCAGACTGGGTTTCCGGTTCAGATAAATGGGAATACCCTGAATGGCCGGGAATGTTCTGCGACA
This sequence comes from uncultured Treponema sp., assembly GCA_947165795.1. Next base: position 4,128 of record CAMVBP010000142.1, on the reverse strand, counting down.
ATACAACCTGGAACCGCGAAGCATTAAAGAATTTTTATGCACCTTGGAAGGCATTAAAAGATTCAGGCTGTACCGTTCATATTGGAGAAGCGGGCTGCTTTAATAAGGTTTCTAATGAACTTGCGCTTGCATGGTACAAGGATTTTTTTAGCGTTTGCAATGAATTAGGTTTTGGTTTTGCACTGTGGAATTTCCGCGGACCATTTGGAATTGCAGAGCATGGCCGCGAAGGAACAAACTGGATGGAAAAAAACGGAATTAAATTTGACCGCGATTTATACGAGCTTTTTGTAAACTCTATGATTTTTTAGCTTCAATAGAATTTCGTTCCCAAAAAACTCCATTTTTATAGCCCTGAATAAATTTATCTTCCTCTGCTTTTTGCAGTCTTTTTTGAGCATACAGACAGTATTCTTCGTTCTGCTCAATTCCGCAAAAATGGCGTCCAAGTTTTTTTGCAACAACGCTTGCAGTCCCGCTTCCCAAAAAAGGATCAAAAACAATATCACCTTTATTCGAAGAAGCAAGAATTAATTTAGCGTACAGCTTTTCGGGCTTTTGAGTAGGATGGTCAGTGTTTTCCGGCATTGACCAGAACGGTACGCTTATATCATTCCAGAAGTTGGAAGGAAAAGTTAAACGGAATTTTCCGTCTTCTGAATCTTCCCAGTCTTTTGGAGCTCCGTTTTCTTTATACGGCGCAATTACGCGTCTTTTCATCATAACGTCTTCTACATTAAAGCAATACTTATCTGGATTTTTAACTGCAAACCAGATATCTTCCATAGAGTTTTTCCAGTTTGTTTTTGCGCCGCGGCCTTTTTCTCTTTCCCAGGTAATTCTGTTCAGAACAGTAAGCTCTTTTTCAATTACCCTTTGCATTGCTGCCGTACACTTCCAGTCTCCGCACATATAAAGCGAGCCATCCGGCTTTAATTTTTTACAAACCTTCGGAAACCACAAATTCAAATATTCTTCATATTCATCATTTTTCATTGCAGAAAATTTATTACCGTTAAAATCTTTAGAAAGATTATATGGCGGGTCAATAATTATTAAATCTGCAAATTCATCCGGAATATAATTCATAAACGAGAGCATGTCTCCATGGATTGTTTTATCCGTAAAAAAATCATGCTTTTGCGCAGCGGAATTTATAGAATCAGATTCACACTGATTTTTTTCCAAATCAGAAAGCGTTAAAAGCGTTTTGCGGAGAAGCGGAATTTCTTTTTCTTCAAGTGTTAATGTCTGATTCCTCTCGGAGCGTTCTTTTTTCATTAGTCTTCTTCAATTCCTCTTGCCCAGGCATATGTGCTCAGGTAAGGATCCGGTTTAATCGCTCCAGAGGTTGCCCATATTTCGTCAATTCGTCCGCTTTCGTCTATAATTCCAATTCGAACCTGTTTATATAAATGCTGGTTAGAGCCGTCAATTGTTACAGTTCCTTCCGGTGCCGTAAAGCTCAAACCTTTTGCAGCAATTCTAACGGCTTCTACATCAAACGAGCCTGCTTTTTCGCATGCGGCAGCCCACATATAAACTCCAATATAGCCGGCTTCTATAGGGTCTCCTGTTTCTCTGTCTGAACCATATTCTGTTTTATAATCAGAAACAAATTTTTCGTTCATTGGAGTTGGGGTAGATTCATAATAATTCCATGAAACAAGATTTCCTTTTAAATACTGTGTACCTATCTGAGCAATTTCTTCTTCAGCTATCGAAAAACTCATTACAGGAATGTTGGTTGAATTAATTCCGGCATCAATCAGCTGCTTAAAGAAATATGTATTTGAGTCACCGTTTAATGTATTAATAATTACATCCGGTCTTGCTTCTACAATTTTTGCAATAATGGCGCTAAAATTTGTGTGACCCATAGGAACATATTCTTCGCCAAGACATTTTCCGTTTAATTCATTTAACTGAGCCTTTATAATTTTATTTGCAGTTCTTGGGAAAACATAATCACTTCCAACGAGGAACATTTTTTTTCCGATTTTCTGTGCACAATAATCAATTGCCGGAACAACCTGCTGATTTGGAGAAGCTCCCATGTACATAATATTAGGGCTTGCTTCCATTCCTTCGTATTGGACCGGATACCATAAAAGACCGTATTTTTCTTCGAAAACTGGTTTTACTGCTTTTCTGGATGCAGAAGTCCAGCAGCCAAAAACTGTAACGACGTTATCTTCTTCCAATAATTCACGGGCCTTTTCTGCAAAAGTCTGCGAATCACTTTTTCCGTCCTTTATAACAACTTTTATCTGCTTTCCAAGAACTCCGCCTTTTTCATTAATTTCTTTAATTGCAAGAAGCTCAGCATCTTTTACAGGGCTTTCGCTTATTTCCATTGTTCCAGAAAGTGAATGTAATATACCAACTTTTACAACAGATTCATCATTTTTTTTACACGAAGCAAAGATGCATGAAAAAAATATAATTCCGCAGGCTAAAGAAGCGGTTAAAAACATTTTTGAATTTAGAAAAGTTGATTTTCTCATAGAAGTCCTCTCTTATAATATTTCATAGGTTTTCATTAAACCTTTTCCTTTTATTTCACATTCAATTACGTCGGAGAATTTTGTTCCAGATTTATTAATGAGTTCCTTAAATGATTCTGTAACCCTTATTTCGCCTGGAGTACATACAGATTCCATTCTGTTGGCAACATTTACGGTGTTTCCCCATACATCGTAAATAAATTTTGTAGTACCAATAATTCCTGCAGTAACAGGTCCGCTGTTTAAGCCTATTCGAATCTGGAATTTTATCTTAGCATTTTTATTATAATTTTCCAAATCCTCATACATTCCTTTTGCAAAATCAAGAAGAATTTTTGCATGATTTTCGTTTGGTTCAGGAATTCCGCAGGCAGCCATGTAGGCGTCTCCAATTGTCTTTATTTTTTCTACACCCATTTCAGATGCGCGTTCATCAAATAAAGAGAACAGAGAGTTTAATGCATCTACAATTTCTTCTGCAGAGTATCCGCTGGAAATATTTGTAAAGCCTACAATATCCGAAAAAAGAATGGAAGCGCATTCAAAATTTTCACCAAAAGATTTTACTCCGGTTTCTTTTAAGCGGTCTGCAATTTTATTAGGAAGAATAGAACGCAAAAGATGATCAGATTTGTCTTTCTCAATTTCGAGGTCAATTGTTCTTACCTGAACAAGAGCTTCGAGTCGCAGGTTTTCCTTTTTAATTCTTCGTTCACGTGTATAGATAACTATAAAAAGAATTGCAAAGCTTATAGAGACAATTATTGTCCAGAAGCCCGGCCGCTGGTAAAAATGCGGAGTCTGATAGAAGAAAACCATTTCGTCATCTTCCGACTTAATTCCGCTTCCGTTTGTTGCATTAACAAGGAAGGAATGTTTTCCCGGAGTAAGGTTTGTATAAGAAACAATTCTTCCCAAAGCCGGTGCAGAATAATCGTCATCAAAACCTGTAAGCTTGTGAGAGAACAAAATTCTTTCCGGTGCATCAAAACTGATTCCTGTATATTTTATGTCTACACGTTTTGTTCCTGGCTTTAATGTAAAAGTATTTCCAAGATTTTTATATTCAACATTATCAATTGAAACCGATTCAATAAGAACTAAAGGAGTAATGGAAGATATATGAGCCTTTTGAGGATCGTAAACTGCAATTCCATCGACCATTGTAAACCAGATTCTTCCGTGTTTATCAAGTAAAGATAAAGAGGTTGAAGTAGGACCGTCTGAATCGAGTCCGTCATTTTTACTGTAATATTTGGAATAGACGGTTTTCTGCTTTTTTAAAAAGACATTCATTAATTCTGATTCAGAAATAGAAGCAATTCCATGATTGCTTGTAAGCCATAAATTTCCTTCTGTGTCAAAAATTATCTGGAATACTGATGTTGTTCCAATTCCATTTTCTGAATTTATAATCTGATAAGAGGAAGGCTTTTTTGTAAAATTATCTAATGCTGTACAGCGTGTAAGTCCGTTTCCTGTACAAATCCAGTAAGCGCCGTTTTTGTCCTGAGAAATTTTAAAAATTACGTTTCCTGCAAGTCCGTCTGCGGAGGTTATTTTTGAATAAATCTTTTCATCTTTAAAAAGATAAATTCCGCCGCCGTCTGTTCCAACCCAT
>CAMVBP010000141.1 GCA_947165795.1 uncultured Treponema sp. | reverse complement strand
GCTATCCACAAGTTCATCCGCGGATACATTGCAAAGCTCTACAACCAGAAGGTTGCTGATGAAGTAATCATCCAGTACGGTGGATCTATGAAGGCTTCTAACGCTCCAGAGCTTCTTGCTCAGCCGGATATTGACGGTGGTTTGATTGGTGGTGCAAGTCTTAAAGCAGAGACTTTTGTACCTATCTGCGTATTATAACCACCCGTTTTGCAGGGGCAAAACGGCAGGCTGCGTGATTGCTCGCCCGCTCGCAATCCTAGGGCCAATCGCAGCCTGTGTTCCAATCTGTGTATTATAATTGAATAACCGTTTTTAAGGGGTAGAACTACAGGCTGCGTGATTTCTTGCTCTGCAGCCTGTTATTGTATATATATGCGTAAGATAGAAGTTTTAGACTCGACACTACGAGATGGTGCTCAGGGTGAAGGTGTTTCATATTCTCTTCAGGACAAGATTTATATCTGTCAGGCTTTGGATGAACTCGGCGTTACTTATATAGAAGCCGGTAATCCAGGTTCAAATCCAAAGGATATGGAATTTTTCCGCAAGGTAAAGAATATAAAATTCAAAAATTCAGAAATCTGCGCATTCGGTTCAACCCGAAGAAAAAATATTTCCTGCGAAGAAGATGAAAACCTTCAGAGCCTTCTTAAGGCAGGAACAAAAACTGTAGTTGTTTTTGGAAAATCCTGGACACTTCATGTTACTCAGATTTTAAAAACTTCACTGCAGGAAAATCTTAATATGATCCGCCAGTCGGTGGAATTTCTTGTAAAAAAAGGCCGCAAAGTTATTTACGATGCCGAGCATTTTTTTACAGCCTATTACGACGATAAGGAATATGCCTTTCAGACAATTCAGGCTGCAGTAGATGGCGGAGCAAAAACAATTTGTCTTTGCGAAACAAAAGGCGGTTTTTTAATCGACGAATGCCGTGCCGCAGTTGCAGATGCAATTCAGAGATTCGGTGATAAAGTTCAGATAGGAATTCATACTCATAATGACTGCGGACTTGCAGTTGCAAACAGTCTTGTTGCCGTAAAGGAAGGCGTAACTCATGTTCAGGGTGTTCTTTTAGGATTTGGCGAAAGAACAGGAAATGCAAATCTTTCAACTTTAATTCCTGACTTGCAGCTGAAAATGGACTGCCAGTGTATTCCGCCTGAAAAATTAAGCAGCCTTACTTCTATATGTCACAGAATTGCCGAAATTACAAATATCAATTTAAATGCACAGTTTCCTTTTGTAGGAGTGAATGCATTTGCGCACAAAGCCGGAATGCATATTGATGCCGTATTAAAAAATCCATGGGCATACGAGCATATTTCTCCGGAAGTTGTAGGTAATTCACGAGTCTTTTTAATGAGCGAAGTTGCCGGACGTGCAACCGTTATGGAAAAAGTAAAATCCATATTGCCTGAACTGCTTTCCGGTAATGCAGAGAACGATAAGCAAATAATTAACAGAATAATGAAGCGCGTAAAAGAACTGGAATCTGAAGGTTATCAGTTTGAAGGCGCGGATGGAAGCTTTGAATTAATGGTAAAAAAGCTTACAGGTCTTTATAAACCTTTTTTCAAACTTCATTATTATCAGACAAACGGTTCTAATCCTCGCCCTGAAGAAGGTGTTTGCAGCTGTGCTCAAATAAAGGTTGAAGTTGATGGAAAATTTGAAGTTACTGCAGGAGAAGGAAACGGACCTGTAAATGCCCTCGATATTGCCTTAAGACGTGCCCTGCAGAAATTTTATCCTGTAGTTACAGGCTTCCACCTTATAGATTACAAGGTTAGGGTTTTGGATTCAAAACTTGCAACTGCAACTGCGGTTCGTGTAATTATAGAAAGCTCGGACGGAAAATCAAACTGGACGACAATCGGCGTTTCTTCCGACGTTATTGAAGCTTCCTGTATTGCGCTTATAGATTCTTTTGAATACAAGCTTTCTAAAGAAAATATCCTCAAATAATTGTTAATAAATACTTTTTAAAAGACAAAATGAGAAATATATGATAAAATCGTTTGTATGGGTGAATCATATATCAAAAAAAATGGATTATTATATTCTTCTGACTTGCATACAGTTTTAGGAGTGGACGACACTTCGGATGCATTTACAGGAAGAGTTCCTTTTGGTGCTCATTATATAGATGATGAAGTTTTTTCTGCATCTCCTTATGAATCAATTTCTTTACCGGATTCAGTAAAACAGATAGGAAATGCACTTTTTGAAAATTCACTTGCTTTGAAAAAAGTAAAATTACCATCTTCAATTACAGAACTTCCACCTTATCTTTTTAGCGGCTGTTCAGCACTTACAAAAATTACAATGCCTAATTCTCTGGAAACTTTTTCTGAAGGACTTTTTAAAGGCTGTTCTTCTCTTGCAGATATTCCGTTCAGGGCAGGAATTAAGGTTCTTCCGCTTTCTGTTTTTGAAGGCTGTACAGGTTTAAAGTCTTTAATAATTCCTTCAACAGTAGAAAAAATTGAAAGCAGGGCCGCTGCAGACTGTTCGTCTCTGGAAACTGTAGTTATTCCGGGTAGTATAGAAGAAATTGCGCCGGATGCATTTGAAGGCTGCAATTCAATAAGAAATATAAGAATTGACGGCGAAAGCAGTAAATATTTTGTAGGCGAAGACGGAAGCCTTTATAAAAAAGGTGCCGCTTCTGATGAGCTTATAATTCGAGTTTGTGCAGCTAAGGGTGCAGATTATTCATTCTTTAAAGAAAATGCAGATGAAATTCCTGTAGAAATTGCAGAAGATGATGAAGAGCTTGATGATGACACATTCAGTGCCGAAATCGGGGCCAGCGATGAAGAATCTGATTTTATGGATGTTTCAAATAATAAAGTTCAAAATGAGGTTAAAAATATGGGAGATAACAATGTAGATTCAATGCTCGCTGATATTATGGGCGAGGAAAAAGAACGTGTTTCTGGTGGCGAATCGACAGGTGTTAGTGAAAAAGAAGCCGCAGTCCTTTCTGAAGCAATGGACGTTATGTCGGAGTCTCCAGCTCAGTCAAGCGTAGGTGCAGTAAGTACCGAAGAACTTGAAAACCTTTTTTCTAAGCAGGAACAGCAGGAGTTGGGTGCAACTGCCGAAGAAAAGAAAGATCCTAATGTAATTGACGGAAAAACAAAAATCCTTATTGATTCAGTTGCCTTCAGCCGTGTATTAAATTATAAGCCTGCTGGAGAAGTTCCAGAAGACGGTGATCTGTTTGTAATTGCAGAAAAAACAGTTACCGGCGAAAACGGCAATAAGGATTTTTCTAAAAAATTACTTGCCTGCTGTAATACCTTTGCGAGAATTCACGATTTCCAGAGAGTATTCCTTCTTGCGGGACTTCCATTTGAGAATGAAGAATTTACACAATTTTACTTCCATTATATTAATAAGAGAAATGTTATTCTTGCCTGTCAGGCAGAAAAGCCATCTCTTCTTTCTGATTATGCAAAGAAGATCTGTGAAGAATCCAGAATCAGTCTGGACAGAAATGAATTGAATGAACAGAGAAAGAGTGCAGCTCAAAAAACAGATATGCTTATTAAACTTGTAATCAGAGATAATTATGAAGAGTGACAATGCTAAAAAAGGTGTAGAACGTGCACCACACCGCTCATTGTTTTATGCAATGGGCTATACTGATGAAGAACTTGACCGACCTTTAGTTGGTATATGTTGTGCAAAAAATGAAATAATTCCTGGTCATATTGAACTTGACAGAATTGCTGAAGCCGTTAAGGCTGGAGTTCGTATGGCCGGCGGAACTCCTGTAGAATTTCCTGCAATCGGGGTTTGCGACGGTATTGCCATGGGCCATGAAGGAATGAAATATTCCCTTGTTACCCGCGAGCTTATTGCAGATTCTATTGAATGTATGACTAAAGCACACCAGTTTGATGCGCTTGTTATGATCCCTAACTGCGATAAAATTGTTCCAGGAATGCTTATGGCAGCAGCCCGACTGGACTTGCCGACTGTCTTTGTAAGCGGCGGTCCTATGATGCCGGGCCATCTTCCTGGTAATGATGCTTCTAACCCATACAGCGGACGTAATCTTTCGCTTACAGATATGTTCGAAGCAGTTGGCGCTGTTGCAAGCGGCCGCATTAACAATGAACAGCTTCGTGAAATGGAAAGCGTTGCATGCCCTGGCTGCGGTGCATGTTCCGGAATGTTTACAGCAAATTCAATGAACTGTCTTACAGAATCTATTGGTCTTGGTTTACCGGGAAACGGAACAATTCCTGCAGTAACAGGCCGCCGAATTGCGCTTGCTAAAAAAGCCGGAATGCAGGTTATGGAAATGTATAACCGCGGAATTACTGCTCGCTGCATGATGACTAAAAAGAATTTCCAGAATGCACTTGCTGCCGATATGGCACTTGGCTGTTCTTCGAATACGATGCTTCATTTACCAGCTATTGCTCATGAAGCTGGCTTGAGTATTGATTTACATGAAGTTAACGAGATTTCTAATAGAACTCCAAACCTTTGCCATCTTGCTCCTGCAGGTCATACATTTATGTGTGAACTTGATGATGCGGGTGGTGTTCAGGCTGTTCTTGCTGAACTTGCAAAGAAAAATCTTATTGATACAAGCCTGATGACTGTAACAGGTAAAACTATTGCAGAAAATATAAAGGGCGTAAAAAACAGAAATCCTGAAGTTTTGCGTCCTATTGAAAATCCGTTCAGCGATAACGGCGGTCTTGCAATTCTGTTCGGAAATCTTGCGCCAAACGGAACTGTTGTAAAACGTTCTGCCTGCGCAAAAGAACTTATGAAACACACAGGTCCTGCTCGTGTATTTAATGACGAAAGCGAAGCAATGGAAGCCGTTCAAAAGCAAAAGATTAAGAGCGGTGATGTTGTAGTAATCCGTTATGAAGGACCAAAAGGCGGTCCTGGAATGCGCGAAATGTTAGCAGTAACTGCAGCACTTGCAGGCCAGGGACTCGATAAAGAAGTTGCCCTTATTACAGACGGCCGCTTCTCCGGAGCAACCCGCGGAGCTTCTTTAGGACACTGTTCTCCTGAAGCCGCTGTTGGAGGTCCAATCGCCCTTGTTGAAGAAGGCGATATGATTACGCTCGATATCAACAATTACAAAATTACACTCGAAGTAAGCGATGAAGAATTGAATCGCCGCCGAGCTGCATGGAAAGCACCGGAGCCAAAAGTAAAGACCGGCTACCTTGCAAGATATGCAAAGCTTGTAAGCTCAGCAGATAAAGGCGCAATTTTGGAATAGTCCTAAAAAAATATAAAACGAAAAAGCACACATGGAAAAAATCCGTGTGTGTTTTTTTTTGCAA
>CAMVBP010000140.1 GCA_947165795.1 uncultured Treponema sp. | reverse complement strand
TTTGAACGTCCTGTCTTTTTTTCCCACAGAAGTTTTCCTGTACTGGAAAAGGCGCAGATTGTCCTTGCATCTGTCTGAAGGCAAAAGCCGTAAGAAGTAAGGCATTCAACAGAATTGACGTTTCCTGAAAGCACCGAAGTCCAGGAGGTGTTCTGAGAGGATAATTGTTCCTGGGAATACATAAAAAAGCTAGAAAAAATATAAAGTTGTATAAAAAAGTAAACTCTTAACAGGTGTTTTACAGATTTTTTCACTTTTTATTCCCCGGTTTGTGATTTCTGCTCCAAAATTAAAAGACTTTCTATATGCGAAGTATTAGGATAAAAGTCGCAGAGATATGTTTTTTTAATAATGTATCCGTTTTCTAAAAGCTTTTTACAGTCTCTTGCCTGTGTTGCAGGATTACAGGAAAGATAGGCAATCTGTCTGATTTTTGTTTTACACAGATAATTCAAAACTTCTTTTTCCATTCCCAAACGGGGCGGATCAACTACGCAGGCGTCTATTTTTCCTTCGGAATTTGCGCATTTTTCTACCCAGTTTTTGCCGCTTAAACCATAGCTTACATGATTAATTCCGCTCATATTTTTTTCTGCGTATACCAATGCATCGCGGTTATGTTCAACAAGAAGGACTTTATTGAATTTTTTTGCAAGAAATACAGAAATTGAACCGCAGCCGCTGTACATATCTAAAACAGTTTCGCCCGGGCGGAGGTTTTCAATAATAAGATTTATGACTTTTTCAAAAACTTCGAGGTTTGACTGAAAAAATCCTCTTGCGTCAAACGAAAAAGCTTTATCGCAAAGCCTTAATGTAACGCAGTTTGTTTCGTTTTGAACGGTTCCTGCAAAATAATTATTGGATTTTAAATTCAGTTTCTTTTTTTTGTTTCCTATTATGCGCTGAGAAGCCTTATTGGTAAAATCATCTTTCTGTTCTTCAATTATGATTTTTTTGTCGGAAACTATTCTTTCTGAGCCGAAAATATGAATTCTTCCCTTAGGACGGTCCGAAAAAGCGGTAGATTTTAAATATTCGTTTACCGCTTTTTCTGCGCACAGGCATTCTTCTATCTGAACGGTTTCGTTGGATTCTCTTTTGCAAAGTCCGCCGTTATTTAGCTGGAAGCGGCAGCGGTAGTTAAAATCATTTCCTTCGGCAATTTCAATATTTTCGCCGTCAAGTTCAATTTTATTCTGCAAAAAAACTTCTTTAAGCATTTCCAGACGGAGTTTTTTCTGCATGGAACTTTCTATATGCATCATATTACAGCCGCCGCATTCTTCGTAATATTTGCAGGGCGGTGTAATTCGCGAAGGAGAAGGCTTTAAAACATTAATGATTTTAGCTTCATCCCAGCCATTTTTGGATTTGACTATTTCTATATCTAATTCTTCTCCGGGAATTGCATAAGGAATAAAAATCGATTTTCCGTTAATTTTTGTAAAGGATTTTCCCCCAAAAACGATTTTATCTGTTATAATAGTCATGGAGAAAATACTATCATATTTTATTTGGAGTTTCTATGCAGTTAAAAAGCTTTTTTATGAAGATGACTGACGGTAATGAATTATGGATTAACAGATGGCTTCCAGATTCTGACACGGAAATAAAAGGCGTGATTCAGCTGAATCATGGACTTGCAGAACACTCTTTGCGTTATGACAGACTTGGAAGCATACTTGCAGAGCACGGTTATGTTTTAAATGCACATGATATGAGGGGACACGGACAGACTGGTGCAAATGCCCAGAAAAACAATAAAGGAAGAATGGGACGTCTTGCAGAAAAAAAAGGTTTTGATCGTACAGTAGAAGATCTTGATGAAATGATAGAAAACCTTAAAAAAGATTTTCCGGGAAAGAAGATAATTTTATTCGGCCATTCTTTTGGTTCATTTATTTCCCAGAGTTATATTGAAAAATACGGAAAAAGAATTGACGGCGTAATTTTGAGCGGAACTGCAGGCCCGCAAAAGGCTCTTGTAGGCTTTGGAAACATTTTTGCGCATATTCTCTGCTGTTTCTGCGGCCCGGATTCAGTTCTTAAGCTTTTGTATAATCTTTCTTTCGGCGGCTATAATAAACGTATAGAACATCCTATTTCTGATTTTGCATGGCTTTCGAAAAATCAGACAAATATTTCCATGTACGAAAGTGATGACTGGTGTGGAATTCCTCTTACAACCTCGTTCTATGTTGATATGACAAGCGGTCTAAAAAAAATCCACAGAAGTTCAAATATGAAGAAAATTCCTCAGGAACTTCCGCTTTTATGCATTTATGGAGAAGAAGATCCTGTAAGCGGCTACGGCAAAACTATAAAAAAACTGATGGATATTTACAAAAAGAACGGCTTAAAGGATATTCAGGTAAAAGCTTACAAGGATGACAGACACGAAATTCTGAATGAAGACGACAAAGAAACAGTCGAGAATGACATACTTACATGGTTAGATAATAAAACAAAATAATAAGAAACGAGTGCTGCACGTGAGCGTGCTGTTTAGTTCTTATTGATATATCTTGACTTGAATTGTTTTTTTTAATTATATTTATCAAATGCTGATTAGATATGGTACAGACGATGCCGGAAAACTTGTAAAAAAGGCTGTCGTATATACAAAGAATGAACATCTGATATCTAATAATGATATAGATCCCGATGCATTACAGATTATAACACGCCTCAATGATTTTGGATTTACAGCATATATTGTAGGCGGAGCAGTCAGGGACTTAATTGTAGGCAACAAACCTAAAGATTTTGATATTGTTACAGAAGCAACTCCTTCAAGAATTAAAAAAATATTCAGAAATTCAAGAATAATTGGAAGAAGATTCAAACTTGTTCATGTAGTTTTCGGTTCTAAAATTTTTGAAGTAAGTACATTCCGCTCAAATGCAGACGGTTCTGTAGGCAACGATTTTGGCAGCATTGAAGAAGATGTTTTGCGCCGCGATTTTACAATGAACGCACTTTATTATGATCCGAATCAGAACCTGGTAATTGATTATGTCGGCGGCTTCCGGGACATTAAAAAACGCATTTTACGACCTGTAATTTCGATTGACAGAATATTTGAAGAAGATCCAGTGCGAATGTTGCGCGCAATAAAATATTCGGCAACAACTCACGCTAAAATGTCTCATGTTTTAAGGCATAAAATACGGGCTTCGGCTTCGCTTTTATCTCAGGTTTCGCCTTCGCGCCTTACAGAAGAGCTTTTAAAAATTTTGAACAGTCCTTTTGCAATGGAAATTGTAAACGAAGCTATTGATACTGATTTGTATATTTATCTGCAGCCTTCTGCAACTTCTATGATTTACGATAACCGTGATTTTGAAAAGAAATACCTTGAGAGCATGAAGCTTTTGGGTGATTTGAATAAATCTAAACCGGATGAAAGGCTTGGAAAAAAGCTTGTTTATTTTATCCGCGATTTTGCACAGACTCTTACAAACTGGCCGGAAGAAGTTCTTCAGAAAACTTCATATACCGAGCTTTATTCAAAAACCTGGACAGAATGCAGGAATTTTGTTTTACCAATGAACCCAATGCGTCGTGAGCTGGAATTTGCTGTCCGACAGATTTTATTTGATTTTGGTGTAAGAACCCAGAAAAATCAGAAGAAAAAATCAATTATACAAAACCCGGCAAATAACACCGCAAAGCAAAAAATACGAAAATAAGCAAAAATGCGTGATTAAAAAATGTCGTCTACGACACTGAAAATGCGAAAACAAAAAAATGTAGTTTACTACATTTTTTTGTTAGGCTTGGAAATCTTATCAATTACAATACTAACTTCCTCAATTAAAATGCCTGTAAAGGATTCAATTTTGTCTATTATGTATTGCTGAAGCTTATGAACCTTTCCTGTAAGCTGAGTTCCGAAAGGTACGTCAATTGTTACGATAAGGCGGTAACCGCGAGTGTCTGTTTTAATTGTAATTTTTTTAATTTTTACATCCGGATCACATTCGTTTACACAGTGCATTACCATTTGGGTAAGGGCCGCCTCCGAAATTTCTATGCGGCCTTTTTTAGAAAATTCCGGCTGCACGATTGATTTTTCCATCATTTTTCCGTCCGGATTTTTCTTTTTGTTAAAGAGCTTATTTTTACTGAAGAAATCGCGCATTGAATCGCTGAAAATCTGCGGATAATTCTTTTTAACTTCGATTGAAGGCACAGGAATAACATGTTTTCCTTCAATCTGGCGCGATTTTACTGCTTTTTCTATTTCTTCCTGAGTTGCAATGTCTTCTATGTGAATTATTTTTTGAGGCTGCGGCAGCTGAAGACGCATTGCAATCTTCATAACCATTTTTTCTGAAGTTCCGAGAATAAGAATCTTTTTAATGTGGGTTCTTCGGAGTATTTTTGCTACGGAATCGCGGTGTTCCTTATCGTCAAATAACGCAACGCGAACCGCGCCCATATAAGTTTTTTCCCGTTTTGCTGAACGGCCGGCTACAATTTTGTCATCCTGAATTAAAAGGCCATCGTCAATAATTGCGTGGATTCCATATTCTTCGGCGAGAAGCTTTGAACGGAACGATTTGCCTGTTCCGCTTTCTCCTACAAGCGCGTAAACCTGATTATGTTGAAAAAGCTGGAGAATTTTTTCGACTCTGGAATCCATAATTTTATTATAATTCAAGATTTAAACTTTTTAAAGGAAAATTACATTCATTAAGAAAGCTTATAAAATCCGGCGCGGGTTTACATACTATTTCCTGCGGAAGATTCAATGGATTTTCCGGAATTTCAAGCTTTTCTGCGTGAAGATAAAAATTCCTTTTCAAAGAATTCATTTTTTTAGCGCCATATCGTTCATCACCCAAAAGCGGAATATCATGCAGCTGTGACTGAATCCTGATCTGGTGCTTTCTACCAGTAAAAATCGAAAACTTGACTAAGGTTACATCCATAAGCTTGTTTTTACCGCCTGAATTATTGATTTTGCCGTAGGAAAGCGGTGTTGCAGTTGTTTTTGCTTTTTGAGGAATTTCATCTTCCCAGTTTTGCTCTTCTGCTAATTTTCCTTCCGTAATTCCAAGATATTTCTTTTTAATAGCATGGGTTTGAATTTCTTTGGTAAACCATCTTGCGCCTTCTATGGATTTAGAAAAAGCAATTAGGCCTGTAGTCTGTTTATCAAGCCTGTGAAGCGGTCCTGGTGTAAAGGAAAGTGAATCGCGGATTTCGTTCTTAAGGTATTCGTTTACCATTTGTGTAAGATTGTTTTTGCCGTCATGAACACTTATGTTATAAGGTTTGTTCAGAATTAAAATATGTTCATTTTCAAAAACTATAATATTCTTAAGT
>CAMVBP010000139.1 GCA_947165795.1 uncultured Treponema sp. | reverse complement strand
TGTTCTCAAAGAACTTGTTCAAAACAAATCTAACTGCCGATCGGAAGCCTTCGAGATGAGTACCACCGTCTCTTGTATTAATGTCGTTAACGAATGTATGAACATTTTCTGAGAATGAAGAATTGTAGTGCATTGAAATTTCTGTCACTACATTATCACGTTCTTCACAAATATAAATTGGTTCAGCAGGAACAACTGCCTTACCTTCATCAAGCTCTTTTACAAACTCGTTGATACCGCCTTCGAATTTCAGAACTTCTTCTTTTGGATTTTCAAGACGTTCATCTCGGAAAACAATTACAACACCAGAATTCAGGAATGCAAGTTCGCGAAGACGATCGCGGAGTACATCAAAATCATAAGTTGTTGTTTCTGTAAAAATTGTTTTATCAGCCTTCCAGCGGATTGTTGTTCCGTGTTCATCTGCACCACAATCGCCGATGATATCAACTTTTGTTTTTGGAACACCACGTTCATATTTCTGCTGATAAATGTGGCCGTCTCTTTTTACTGTAGCTTCTAGCCAGTCTGACAAAGCGTTAACGCAGGATACACCAACACCATGCAAACCACCGGAAACTTTATATGAACCCTTATCGAATTTACCACCGGCATGAAGACGTGTAAGTACAAGCTCAAGGGCAGAAATTTTTTCTGTAGGGTGAATATCAACCGGAATACCGCGTCCGTTATCTACAACGCGTACAATGTCATCGCGTTCGAGTGCAACTGTAATAGTATCACAGAAGCCTGCCATTGCTTCATCGATTGAGTTATCTACTGTTTCATAAACAAGGTGATGAAGTCCACGTGGACCTGTTGAACCAATATACATACCAGGTCGCTTACGAACTGCTTCGAGTCCCTTCAAAACCTGGATATTACTTGCACCGTAATCTGCTGACATCGTTTTTTTCCTTATATTGAATTGAATATATTACTTTAACTGAAAAAATCATTAAATTCAATAATTGTTCAAACTAACGAGTATTAGGTTCTAAATACTCTTGAATTTTGGTCATATCTCTAGGATAATAAAACCATGTCAGAAAGAATATATGCAGAGATTTGGGAGTACACAATGAAGGTGCTCCACGATTTATACAAATCCCAAAATAATGAAGATGAATTCAGACTCTGGTTCAACATGGACTATGTTGAGGACACAATTGATACTATTACTGTGTCTGTAGCTTCATCATTCTTAAAATTAAAAATGGAACAGAAGGGTAATTTTGATATAGTGCTCAAAAAGCTAAAAGAAATTACTGGTCAAAATGATCTAAAATTAAACATTATTGTTGTAAAAGAAGAGACTTCTGATTCAAAAAAATCAGATAAAACAGAAACAAAAAATGATTCTGCAGCTACTTCTTCAAGTGAAAAAACTGCAAAAAAATCTTCTGAATCAGAGACATCAGCAGGTACATCAGGCTCAAATGATTCTAAAAAAACAGGCTTTAAAAAGCATCCTTTGCTTCAGGAAGAATATACATTCAATACTTTTATTCCTGGAGACAACAGTAACTTTGCATATAACGCATCTATCGCTGTTGCTAAAAAACCTGGTAAACAATATAACCCGATTTTGCTTTATGGTGGTTCTGGGTTAGGCAAGACTCACTTGATGCAGGCTATTGGAAATTATATTTACAATAACGGCGGAGAAAAATTAAAAATCTGTTACGTTTCTGCAGAAACCTTTACCAACGAATTTATTTTATCAACCAGGGAAGGTAAGACTAACGCCTTCAAAAATAAATACAGAAATCTTGATGTTCTTCTTCTTGATGACATTCACTTTTTACAGGGAAAGGAATCTACACAGGAAGAACTTTTTTATACTTTTAATGCTCTTCATGAAAAAAAGGCCCAGATGGTTTTCACCTGTGACCGTCCGATTAAAGAAATTAAAAACATGGCAACTCGTCTTGTAAGCCGTTTGTCAAATGGTCTTTGTATTGATCTGCAGCCTCCAAGCTACGAAACTCGAGTTGCAATTCTTCAGAAGAAAATTGACCTGATGGGAAAAACTCTTTCTCAGGATATCATAGAATACATTGCAAAAAATATTGAAACTAACGTTCGTGATCTTGAAGCTGCCTTAAACAAAGTTTTCGGTTATGCAGATCTCGTTGAAAAAAAACCAGACATCGAAACTACAAAACATCTCTTAAAAGATGTTATGGATTCTGGCAGTCTTGAATCAGTTTCAATTGATGTAATTCAAAAAGTCATTGCAGATAATTACCAGATTTCTGTTGCAGATCTTAAGGGTAAAAAACGTGACAAGAAATTTGTAATACCAAGACAGATTGCAATTTACATTGCACGCGAACTTACTGAAATGGCTTACACAGATATTGGAAATGAGTTCGGCGGAAAAGATCATTCAACAATTATGAGTGCTTATAATAAAATTGCTGAACAGATAAAAATTGATTCTACACTTGAATCAAAAATTCAGTTATACATCAGAGAAATTAAGGAGTATAAAAAATAATATATCATGCAGAACACTTAAACAAGTTCTGTATGACTAACAATAAAAAATGTTGCCAAATTGTTGATTTGTTGTGGATAAATCAATAAAAAAGGATTAAAATGTGGATATGTGGGAAAAAAGTTAATAAAGTGTAGTAATTTATTAACAATCTAAATCCTTATAATATAACGATTAAAATCCCTTTTCCACAGTATGCACATAGCTTACTATTACTACTACTAAATTTTTTAAATTTATAATATTAATAAAAACGTTATAAATGTGTATAAAAAATGTAAAAGGAGGAACATTTTATGAAATTTACATTTGACAGGGACGCAATGATTAAGGAGATTTCAATTGCGCAGGAAATAATTACTAATAAAAGTCCTATTTCTATTCTTTCAAATATTCTGATAATTGCAGAGAACAATTCTCTTACAATCAAAGCTACAGACTCTAAAGTTAAGTTTACAACTGTAATTCCAGTTGATATTCAGCAGGAAGGAAGAACAACAATTTTCTGTGATAAGTTTATGAGCATTCTTTCTTCATTACCTTCTGGAGAAATTGAATTCATTCAGGAAGATATTGGTGTAACAATTAAGCCTATCGCTAAACGTGTTAAGTTTCAGCTTAAGAGTCAGGCCAGCGAAAAATTCCCTGAGGTTGGTTCAAGTGAAAATGTTCCATTCTTTGAAATCCCTTCTAAAGATTTTAAGGAAATGATAAGCGAAACAATCTTCGCAGTTTCAAATGATGTAAACAGATATTTCATGACTGGTGTTTATTTTGTAAAAAATGGTGATACACTTACAATGGTTGCAACAGATGGTCGTCGTCTTTCTTGTGATAATAAAACAGGATTCAATGTTCCAGATTTCCAGCCGGCAATCATCCCTACAAAAATTCTTTCATGCGTTCTTAAGAATGCACCGGATGAAGGAAACATTCAGCTTGCTGTAGTTGATAAATCTGTATTTGTTAAATTTGCAAATCTTGAATTTTCTTCAGTTCTTATTGATGGTCAGTTCCCTAACTACCAGAAGGTAATTCCTGAAAATCTTTCAATGTCATTCATGGTAAACAAAGCTGATCTTGATGCCGCTCTTAAACGAACAACAATCATGGTTGATAAAAAAGTAAGCAAAATTATTTTCAAGATTTCATCTGGTGTTCTTAAATTGATTTCACCTGAATCTGATATTGGTACTGCAGATGAAGAGATTCCTTGCCGCTATGACGGACAGGATATTTCTATGATTTTGAATTTCACTTATGTTATCGAACCACTTAAGGTAATTGATTCTGAGAATGTTGTTTTTGATTTCAACATCAATGAATCATCTGGTGATGGAGAAGCAAATATTACTAAGGCAGTAGTTATGCGCAGTGAAGCTGTTGGTGATTATATTCACGTAATTATGCCGATGATTTAATCTCGTCTAAGCAATGCCATTTCTTTATCAAACATTTTATAATTTCAGAAATCTTAAAAATGACAAAATAGACCTTTCGAACAGAGAGGTCTATTTTGTCGGTGAAAACGGGCAGGGCAAGAGTAACATTCTTGAATCACTTTATTATGCCGCGTACGGAATTTCTTTCAGAACACATGTCGATTCTCAGATAGTAAAAAAAGGTGAAAAAGATTTCAGTGTTAATGCTATGTTCAAAAAAAATGAAAATGACGTTCAGCGTGTTTCAGTAATTTTTGAGAACAATAAAAAACGAATTGAAAAAAACGGCAAAAAAATTCAGGACAGAAAAGAACTGATAAATACAGTTCCATGCATTTTGTTTTGTCATGATGATCTTCGCTTTGCAATTGGTGAACCGGAAGCACGAAGATTTTTTATTGATCAGTCTCTTACACTTTATGATTCAACTTACATCGACGATTTAAGAAATTACAAAAAAGTTTTAAAGAGCCGAAATCTGATTTTAAAAAATCATCAGTATGATATGCTTGATGTTTTGGACAGTCAGCTTGTTCAGTATGGACTTGTTATTCAGGAAAAAAGAAAAAAAGCAATTTTTCTTTTTAATCAGATTTTTGGAAAAGTATTTGCGGAGATTACAGGCATAGAAGGACTTTCAATAAATTATCATCCTTCCTGGAAAGAGCAGGATCAGGATGGGCAAAAAATTTTTCCTGCTTCGCAGGATATTTTAAATTTGCTTTTAACTAACCGCGAAAGAGATAAAAATCTTGAAACAACAATGTCCGGCCCCCATCGCGACCGCATAGATTTTGTAATGGATCATCATCTTTTTATTCCTACAGCATCGACAGGACAATGCCGCCTGGTCTCACTTATTCTGCGTGTTGCACAATCAATTTACTATACCCGCGCGACCGGCCTTCGGCCGGTACTCCTCATGGACGATGTTCTTCTGGAACTTGATCCAGATAAGCGTGCAAAATTAACAGCAATGCTTCCGGATTATGATCAGCTCTTCTGTACATTTTTACCGGGTGAACCTTACGAAAGGTATATGCATGACACAACAAAAGTGTATAAAATAAAAGGCGGTGAATGGTATGAATGAAAGAATAATTTCCGCCGCCGACATGATGTTACAGGCGGCTAACATAAATACTTCGGGAGCAAATGAAATCTGCGGAGTCTGGAAAAAAGTAGTTTCCGGCGTGCGTTCTATGAAGCATGATTCTGAAGACAGTGAAAAACGTATGCCGCTTGGAGAACGACTTGCTGGTAATACCAGGGTTATAGATTTGAAGAACGGAGTCTTGTTAGTTGAAACTGATCATTCCGGATGGATTCAGTATCTGCGTATGTATCAGAAATATATTTTGACAGGTCTCAAAATGAATCTTCCGAATTTAAAAATTACAAGTCTTGCTTTCCG
>CAMVBP010000138.1 GCA_947165795.1 uncultured Treponema sp. | reverse complement strand
GGAGTCTATGATAATACAAGAATTATAATTGTTGCAGACCACGGCGGAAGCGGAACCGAACTTGATGATCAGGATTTCTTTGAAGACTTAATAGACAAATCACCTTTGAACTTTACAGCTTATAATCCGCTTTTAATGTATAAGGATTTTAATTCTGAAGTAGAAGGAATTGTAACTGATAATTCATTTATGACAAATGCAGACACTCCGATTCTTGCAGTTGAAAATTTAATTGAAGAGCCGAAGAATCCTTTTACAGGAAATATTATTACTGATTTAGTTCAAAAAGAATCTGTAATACTTTCAGGCGAAACTTATTCTTCTCCGGAAGATCACAATAAAAATACATTTAAAATTTCGGGCTGGATTAAAATTCACGATAATATTTTTGAACCGGAAAACTGGGAATTAATTAAGGATTAAAAAACAGTGTAAGAAGCACCGAGCATAAATTCTGCGCTGTGTGCAAATTCACCTGCTTTACCTTTATGATTAAAAATAAAGGTGTATGCACCTGAACCTTTAATGCAAAGATTTTTTAGAAAATAATATTCGGCGGATAGTTGAATGCGGTTTGTATAAGAAACCTCATTTGTTAAAGCATAGCTTCTTGCCTGAGTTGTTTGATCTGCAACATTGTTGCCAAGCTCTTTTTCCTGAAGATACAATGCAGAAGGATAATAAGAATAATAACCTTTAATAATATCTTTTTTATCAAATAAACCGAATGAATTTGTTCCGTGAGCAATAAACAGATAAGATAAATCTGCATTAAATTTTAAAGGCTTTTTAAATCCAAAGGAAGCTTCTCCGCCAGCTGCGTCCGGTCCAAATGGAGAACCAATCCACGAAGAGATTAAACCAAGCCCATAAGAGTTTACATCGTTTTCTCTTATTCTAACAAGGCTTGCTTCTTTGGTTTGTTTTAAATACATGTACGGAGTTGTATAAATTCCTTCAAGACCGGCTGTAAAATAACCGCCGCTTTTTCCTGCAGGTATGGAAAGTTCTGTTCCAAGTTGAAGACCAATACTGTCCGGGTAAGAATAATCATAATCATTATTAAGTTCTACTGAAGACTGAATTTCGTTCTGCGAATATAAGCCGTAAATTCTTAAATATGGACAAGGCGTGATATCAAAAGACCAGCCGAAATACGCACAATAATGAGCTTCGCCATAGTACTTTAATTCATCTTCTGAAGAATACTGACGCCAGGCTGAATATGCATGCATAAAAATCAAAGGATTTAAATAACGAAGTTCAAACGGACCATGTACTAAAGTTCCTTCCATTAGCCCAAGTTTAAGCCAGGTAAAAGGAACAATTTCTGCCGAATGAACATAAAAAAATCTTGAAACATCAAGCTGAACAATATCCATGGAATATTTTAATCTTGGAGAAAATAAGTTCAGCTGAACAAAATAATCACTCTGGAATGAAGAATTATAAATCATACTGCCAGATAATGTGCGTCCAATTTCAAGGCCCTGCCGGCCGCAAAAAAGTTCTGCTCCCCAGCCGTTAAACACATGCCCGATATTTGCCCACGCATTCATAGGCCACATAAAAAATTCTGCACCGTTATTGCCGGTCGGAATATTTGCAGCATAAAAATCTGAAGTCAATGCCCAGAATGGACCGGCTCCGGCATAAGGTTCAACATGAATGTATGCAGTCTGCGCAAAGTCAAGGATGAAAGGAAAAACTGCAACCGGCTCGGAATACACTTTTCCCATCATATCCGTAGAAACATAATTATTTAATTCTGTATACGAAGAAGCATAGGTCCAGTCTACATCCGGATTCGTTCTTATAACACCGGTCGGATTTAAAACAATGTTAGTTGTAAATTTTATCTCTGAAAAATCAAGAAGAAATTTTTTCCGTTCAAAGAATTCTTCAACCGATAAATAAATCTGCTTTCCGGCTTGCGAAAGATTATCTTCGTCTATTTGAAGAAAATTCAGATAAAGTTCATCAACGCTTAACGGAGCATTATCCAGAACAGAAGAACGTTTCTGTTCCAGATTTAAATGATAGAGTGCGTCGTAAATCCAGTGACCGGAAGGAATTAACTGACGTGAGCTGTAAACCTGTGCTGAAAGATTAATCGAGATTAATAAGGCTGCTGTCAGAAAAATCCTTTTAAGCTTCATAATTATCTTCCGAATATTTTAAATCCTATTGAAAGAATTACTCCATTTGTAGAAAAGTATTCATCATTTTCTACACGATGATAAGGCTCATTTACACTGTATCGTTCATCAGATTCATAAATGCTCACAGCTTTTCCATCGATTGTTGTAAAGTAATCATAAACATATCCGGCAGAAGCATTTACATAAAATGGAACTCTAATTTTATTAAGTCTGTAACTTGCGTTTAGAGAAATTATATGAGTCCATTCATAAGCGCCATCATGGAACTGATGCTTCATAAGTTCGCCGCGTCCATGTCTTGGAAGTTCAGAATAAAGATTACTACCAGGAACAGCCTGTGTACCAAAGTCTGCACCATGACGTATAAACTGATACTGCAGCGAAGTTGAAGAAGATCTTGCAGGATTAAATTCAAACCGAGCAAGGAATTCATCTGAGTTTGGCTGAAGATAATATCCAAGACACAAACCGTTATTTGTATAATTTTCGCTAATATATCCATTGTACCACGGCGTTCCGTTAATTGACTGATGTGTATAACAGTAAGGTTCAATTCTTGTATAACGGAAAGAGAAAGTTCCGAATGGAATTTTTGGAATAACAGTTTTTACGCCGACCTGGAACGCATACATAGCTCTGGTAGTTTCCCAGAATTTTGTAAAGAAGGCATTCAATTCATCAAGATAAAAAGAGCCCCATATGCTTCCAACGCCAGGAACACGAACTTTTAAGTTTCCATAAAGAGAAAGATTATCATAATCGCCGATATCGTTCTGATAAACAATTCTGTCTATTAAAGGAAAGCTGTAACCAAGCTCAAAACGTTTTGGCCAGACACAGGTGCTTCCAAAATCAAGGTGAAGATATTTAAAGTCTAAGTCAAGTTCTCCAATTGAAAATGCATTCTGAAAATAATGATAATCCTTAAATTCATCATTGTTTATATTTTCTTCATTGCCTTCTGAAATATCAATTCTTTTTCCTTCACCGTCGATAGGATAATATGCATTTGCAAGGACATCGCTGCGGTTTGGCATTTCAAGAATACCGGTCATTGTTCTTAAGGAAATCCAGCTGAATGGTTTTAAGGCAGTATCAACAGCAAAGAAAGGACTTGCAGATGAATTTAAAACAAGTGACGCTCCATTGTCCATTCCGCCCCACTCGCGGTTTTCGCGGCCTGCACCAAGCTCAATCATATCGTTTAAGAAATATCCTCGGATTTCTCCTTTCATTCCAAAGACTAAAGAAACTCCGTTTGGCCATGGATTAAGACCACCGGCATTAATTCCGCCTTCTATAGGATAAGATGAACCATCCCAGAATTTTTTATACGAATAAGGACGATATGCAAGATTATGATAAATATTTACGAATCTTGGACTCTGTTCGCTCGGCTTACTAAAATCATTGTCTGCATTATATCTTGTTGCAGTCCAGTAACCGATATCATAAGGTCCTTTATAAACAAGCGGAACTTTAGTAAAACCTAAATAAGTCTGATTTCTGTAAGAAATAAAATTTCCTAAATCTCCGGAAAATTCTGCTTCGTTCCAGACCTGAAAAGCACCCCTTGAATAATTATCATAATCATACAGACCCATTGAAAATTCGCCGTTAATAGAATCTCGTATTTCAAATGAAACAGGAAGCTCCAGAATTTTTCCTTCGAATCTGACCATAGCTTTTGCTAAATCAAGTCCAGGTTCAGCCTCAAAACGTTCCAGCTGACGTTCCACAATATTTCTTTCAAAAGTAATTTCGTAATCATCTTCGTAATCATCAAGATTATCGAGAATCTGATTAAGAGAATCTTTTATAAAACGCTGTGAATAAGGTTTTACGGCAGGTAAAGGTGAACACAAGCCTCTTAAGCTTGCATTTTCCAGAATAGTATATACTTCATCACCAACATCTACGGTAATATTCTGCTGGGCAGATAAAGCAGCACAAAAAGAAAAGAACAATATTGAAATAAAAATTTTTATAAATTTTTTCATAACTCAAAAACTCCAATTATTTGTATTACTATATTAGTGTATTATTTCCTTAATACAGTAATATATTATATTTTTATTTCAAATAATGTCAAGTTTTTCTATAAAAGATTATAAGTTAAAGAAAAATCAATTTCAACACCGTGAGAAAATTTTCCGCCTATGTGATAATTATTAAAAATAAAGGTATAAGCGCATTTCAAATCCAGTGAAGTCCTTGAATTAACAACAACATTTCCTTCTGCAGAAATTGTATTAAGAAAATATGGAGTTCCGCAAAGCCACATCCATCTGGCATCATTTAGAATCTCATTATAATTTGAATCATCCGGGTCTAATTCGCCGTCTTTAAATTCCTTATACTTTTCTCTTGGATAATAAACATATTTTCCATCCTCATTTGTTTCTGAATGAAAAATAGAAAAATCATGTTCGCCTTTAGCAAGGAAAAGATAACTTAAATCAAAAGTATATTTCTGCGGTTTTTGATAACCTAAACCGGTTTTAATTCCAAAACTGTCCGGTCCGTAAGGAGAACCGATCCAGGTTGTAACTTCATCCGTTATAAGATTATCGCCTCGTGTTCTGTAAAGTGAACTTTCGGGATTCTGCTTTATATACAAATATGGAGTTGTATACATTGCTTCGGTATATGCATTAAAGATCCCGTCTTCGCCCGGAATAATAAATTCATAACCAAGCTGTGCTCCAAGACTGTCCGGATAAAGCTTTCCTGTTTTATCGCGCTCTGTTGGAAGCTGAAGTTCATTCTGTGCATAAAGCGCATATATCCTTAAATTCTGAATTGGCTGCCAGTC
The DNA here is from genome assembly GCA_947165795.1 of uncultured Treponema sp. The sequence continues at coordinate 414 of CAMVBP010000138.1, read as the reverse complement.
GATAAGTCCTGCAAGATATGCGCAGAAATGATTTTCTGTATAACCTGCTCCCTTATCATATTCTGTCCAGGAAGAGTACTGATGCATAACCATTAATGGATTTAAGTAACGGAGTTCAAACGGCGCATTAAGCATGGAACCTTCGAGTGCAGAAAATTTAAATGTTTTATGTGGTCTGATTGTAAACTGATGAACATAAAACCATTTTTCCCTTCCCGAATCTCCGCTTCCACCGCTTATCTGAATTATATCCATTGAATACTTAAAATATTTTGAATACAGATTTAAATTCGCGTAAGCATCGGTTTCAAAAGTATGATTGTAAATTACGCTTCCGATTTTTGAATCTCCAATCTGAAAGCCTTCTTTACCTATATGAAAATTCACGCCCCAGTTATCAAACGTAAAGGCAGT
>CAMVBP010000137.1 GCA_947165795.1 uncultured Treponema sp. | reverse complement strand
CAAGTGCAAGGACACAAAGATTTTCCGGCTTTTACGACACCTTCGCCTTTTCCAAAAATACCCTGGCGGACAATAATGTTTCCGGTTGCTTCGAGGCGCGACTTATCAACGATTCCGTTAACTTCGATATTTGTTGCTTCAACCTTATATCCTTCTTCAACAGAACCTTTAATAACAACTGTACCAATAAATTTAACATCACCGGTTTTAACATTAACTGCATCAAGGTATTTGATAGGTTCAACAGTAACCTTTCCGTTTACAAGCATAACTTCGCCGTCAATTGCAGCCTTAATGGTAACTCCGTCTTTATCCCAGATTACGTTCTGGCCTAACTGAACCTGAATATCCTTTCCGTTTTTGGCTTCCAGATAACGGCCAAACAAAGTTTTACCGCCGGTTCCTCTTTCTGCAGGTATTTTCTGCGCAAGCGGCTGATCTGCAATAACGTTCTGAATCTGGTTGAGTTCCTTGTAGTTAATCTGGCCCGATTCAGAAACCTTAGCCTTAAGCTTTTTAGGATCAGTTTCAAAATTATAAGCAACATATGCATCTTTTCCGTCTACCGGAAGAATTGCAGAAGCAACTTCAAACGGAACATTATAAACAGGATTATCAACAAATTCTGTAATCTTATCCTTATTAATGCAGGCTTCTACAACGCCCTGCTGCATTAATGCGCGCCTGATCATATCTTCAGAAGCTTCGGAACCGCTCATAGACGGAGGAGAAACAACTACAGAACCTGACATTTCGTCCTTTGTAACTTCAATACCAATTACAACATCGCCGGCAGCAACATGCTTATACTGACCGACAGGTTTATATTCTGCATCCGTTCCGTTCTTTACAAGCTTTTTAATTAAGTCTTCATCAAATTCAATTGTATCCTGACGTTTAACTTCATCAAGAACATCTTTTAAAATAACAGGATTTCCATTTCCGCTCGGCGGAATAACCTTTAACATAATATCCGACTGGAAATGTCTGATATAGAAGAGGCCGTCTCTGTTTGGAATTGCAGTTCCCTCATCTTCATCAAGACCATCCATAAGTCCTTCAGAAGCAAGTTTTTCTGCGCGTTTGATTGTAGCAGGATCCTGATAAATTTTTAATTTCCAGTTTTTCTTACCAAGACCTAAAATTCCTTCACTTCCCTTTTCTTCAATTTCGTAGTGAAGGTTAGAAATATGTGTATCTAACTGAACGGCAGCATCCGCCAGAGCTTCATCAATTGTATCTGCATGAACAACTACATAATGAAGGTCACGATCAATTGCGAGCTGATTTTTCATGTCCTGGCGAATTTTTTCAAGAGTTACCATTTACTGTTAAATAATACCCCTTCGTAAATTAGTAAGCTTAGCACGCAGTCTTAAATTAGCTTTTGTATGAAGCTGAGAAATTCGCGATTCACTTACTTCAAGAACTTCTCCAATTTCCTTAAATGTTAAGTCTTCATGATAATACAATACGATTACCATTTTTTCTTTTTCCGGAAGTTCACTGATTGCCTGTGCAATTACTTTTCTGATTTCTTCCCTTTCGGCAATTACATCAGGATTCAGGCTGGAAGGTGCTTCAATATTATTTCCTATAGAAAGGTTGTCATTATCATCGCCTGAATACCATACATCATTTAACGAAAGTACGCTTGTACCCGAAACCTTCATTACAGTTCTATGATATTCATCTTCGCTCATATTAAGGGAACCTGCAATTTCGGAATCAGAAGCGGTTCTTCCTAATTTAGATTCAAGAGTAACAATTGCATCTTCTATCTCTCTGGACTTTTGTCTTACAGAACGAGGAACCCAGTCTATCTGACGCAGTTCATCAAAAATTGCACCCCTAATTCTTGTAACTGCATATGTTTTAAACTTTACGTTCTTTGAAGTATCATATTTATTAATTGCATCAAGAAGTCCAAACTGACCGTAACCGACAAGGTCATCGAATTCTACACTTGCAGGCAAACCTACTGCAACTTTTCCAGCTACGTATTTTACAAGAGGCATATATTGTCTGATAAATTTATCCCTTAAGGCAGGAGACTTTGTTTTTTTAAATTCTTCCCAAAGGTCATCTTCTTCTTTTTCGTCATTAATCGGCATTTATTTCCCCTTAAAAAAACTCCACATCAGTAGTATAACCACTTTTAAGAATCATCTCTAGAAAGGACATCACTAATTGCTTTTGCCATTAATTCAGCGTCCTTTATATCTGCGGAACTTTCATCTCCGCTTTTTTTATGAACAGATACAAATTCAGAATCTGTGTCTGCATCTATTCCTTCATCCTCATCATTTTCTGCAAATGAAAGACCTTCCATATCCGGCAAAACATCGAGTTCATCATCAACGTTTTGCGGTGCAGAATTCTCTTCTGGAGAACTTATCTCAGAAGACTTTAAAGCCTCTGTTCCCGAAACACTTGTAATTGTTTCAAGATTTCGCACAGGAACAAAACCTGAAGCACTTGCAGCAGCCTCCAGATTACTTCCTGCCATTTTATTTTCTTCACTTGAACCATGAGCTTCTGACTTTTCCGAAGCAGCAGGTTCATTTTTTACAGGTGCAGCCGGTGCTGAAACCGGAGCAGCCGAAGGTGCCGGCGCTGCAGAAACTGCAGGCTTAACTGAACTTGCAGATGGAGCGGCAGAGGCAGCTCTTGAAGTATCTGCATTATTAAGCATCTGGCGGTTTGTACCAACCACAAAATGATTTCCAGAATCACTTTCCTGTAATTCTTCATCCTGAATAGTAATATCTACAAGCTGTCCTTTTTGCGGTTGAGAAACAGTTTGTACGGGTCCGTCCGTATTAAAATCCTGATCTGAAGATTCGTTTAAAAATCTATCAAAAATAATATTAATACCAAAACCTAAAATTCCAAAAGCAACAGCAGTAAGCAGTGCTTTTAAAAACATAAAGATTATTGACGAATGGGAAAAGAAACCTGCTATGAAAGATAAAATAAATCCAATAGCTGCAAAAACTGCGGAAAACTTTATTTTTCGCATTTTTCCTCCCACACAATACACCCAGTAAAATTATACACCATATTCTAAAAAAATAACAGAAATATTTTTAATATTTATTTTTTTTACTCAAAAACTTCTTTAAGAAATTTGCTACGCCATCATTATATTCCGGCTCAGTTTTTTCTATTCTTCCGACAATATGCTTTAAGTATACAGAAGGTTTAGAAGTTGGATTTACAACAATAAAAGGTTTCTGTCTGATTACAGAAGCCTGAACAAGAGGATCTTCAGGAAGACATCCAAGATATTCAATTTTATAACCAAGGAACTGGCCGACAATTGTAATCATTCTTTCTGCAATTCTCTTTCCTTCATCTGTAGAATGAACTCTGTTTACAACAAGCTTAATATTTACAGTTCGGTCAACAATTTCTGTTGTAATGATTTTTATCATTCCGTAAGCATCTGTAATTGCTGTTGGCTCAGGTGTTGTTACTACAAAAACTTCATCAGCAGCAGCAACAAACTGAAGAACGTTATTTGCAATTCCGGCACCTGTATCAATAATGATGATGTCGGCATTTCCAAGCGTTACAAACTGATTAGCAAAATAATCAAGTTCTTCTACTGTAAGATTTGCGATTTTAGAGAAACCATTTGCACCGGCAATAAATTTAATTCCGAATTCAGTATCAATGATGATTTCTTTCATTGACTTCTTTTTATTTATTACGTGCATGAGGTTATATTGAGGAACAATATTAAGCAGAACGTTAACATTTGCCATTCCAAGGTCGCCGTCAATCAAAATGACTTTTTTACCAAGCTGAGCATAAGCAATTGCCATATTAACCGCAAAATTAGTTTTTCCTACACCACCCTTACCGCTGGTTATTGCGATAATGCGTGTGTTCTTGTTTTTTTTCAATGTGGCCGCAGATGAAGAAGCTTGATAAGTGCCATCATTTTTTCCATCTGAATTTAACAATTCACTCAAACCTTCTGCCTGTTCTTCCATTTTTATTCTCCAAATTTATTTTCTATATGAACTCTATCAATTTTAAAGCCTTCAAGACGCTTTAAGAATTCTACTACAGAAGCTTCCGTAATATCTCTTGCAGCAACCTGTCCATGTGTAAGATAAGCAACTTCCTTGTGTTTTTCCGAAAGAACGCTTATTACATTTCCAAACTGACCGCTTTCATCGCATTTTGTAATTATAACAGATTTATATCCGAATAACTCATAATTCTGCATAATATTCTGAAGATCGCGGGTTTTGGTAGAAGCCATTACTGCAAGGTAAATATCAGGATTCATTCCCTGTACGCTTAAAACTTCCTTTACCTGAGCAATGTGCGTTGCATCATTCGGGCTGTATCCGCTTGTATCAATAAATACTGCATCAACATCATTCCGATACTGATCATAAAGTGTCTTTAAATCTTCCGGGCGCTCTGCCTTGTAAACCGGAGAATTAAGATGACTTCCCCAGCGCTCAAGCTGTTCAAGCGCACCAACTCGCATAGAGTCTGTAGTAATAAAACACAATCTAGGTTTTTCGCCGTTATGTTCAGGCACGTAAGATTTTATGAACTGAGCGGCAAGCTTTACAAGTGTTGTTGTTTTTCCAACTCCTGTCGGTCCTACAATAATAAAAACATGAGGCGGGCGGAAAACTTTTTTAGGCGCAATACAGATTTCTTCACCTATCCAGTCTACTACATAGCGCTCTACAAGCTCAGCGTCTTTTAACTGATCAAGCGAAAACTCTTTATTAATTTTTTCATTAATTGAATTTATAAAATCATAAGAAAAATCATTCTGAGACAAAAGCTCTTCTATATGCTTGATTGTAGGATGCTTGTCTCCTGCACCTGCCGAAATTTCCTGAATTTTTCTTGTAAGCTCATCCTTCAATTCAGAAATCTGCTGTACAGAATTTACAACGCTATCCTTCATTTGTGTAATCTGATTCAACTGAGAATTAATTAAAATTGAATTGTTATTCTGTAAAATCTGTTCCCTGCTTTTCTGATCTCTATATTCTTCTCTTTCTGATGTTATTACATATTCGGGGGTAAAATTCTGAGGATGAGTTTCTGTATAAGTTACAACAGTTACAGGATGTTCTCTTAAATGTAAAAAGCCTTTTCGAGTATCTGTCCGGTAATCAATAATTTTGTAATTTTTTCCGTATCGGTTCCATAGAATTTCTTTACATTTTTCTAAGGAACTTGCTTCTACAGTTTGTCTAATCTGCTCCATTTTTATCTTTCCCCATTTTTATATCTCAACATCAGTAATTTCATCAATAATTTCAACTTTTACATTTTTACCTGCTGCGTAAACTTCCATATCAGAAAGAACAACTGCACCAGGAATTTCTCTTTCTATTGCTGAATGTACAAGCTGCCTTATAGGACTTACACAAAGGATGATTGGCGCAAATCCCATTTTACTTATTCGTCCCATAGAT
>CAMVBP010000136.1 GCA_947165795.1 uncultured Treponema sp. | reverse complement strand
AGCGCTACAAATATATTATGGTAGACGAGTTCCAGGATACAAGTCATCAGCAGTATGAAATGATGCATCTTCTTGCAGATAAAAATGTAGCTGTTGTTGGTGATGACGATCAGAGTATTTACAGCTGGCGTGGTGCTGACTATCAGAACATCATCAATTTTGAAAAAGACTTTAACGTTACCGAAATACGTCTTGAGCAGAATTACCGTTCAACAGAAACAATTCTTGAAGCCGCAAACGGCGTAATCTCTCACAACACAAACCGCAAGGACAAAAAACTCTGGAGCGGAAACGGCGGCGGAAAACCAATCGAAATCTTTATGCCGGAAAACGAAACTGACGAAGCAGATTTTATAGCTGAATCCATACTTGGAATTGCCGTAGACGAAAAACGCAAATATGATGAATTTGGCGTTTTAATGCGCGCAAATACTCAGAGCCGTTTTATAGAAGAAGCATTTTTACAGAATAACATTCCCTACACCATGAGCGGCGGAACTTCATTTTTTGAACGAAAGGAAATTAAGGATGTAATAAGCTATCTCCGTGTTATTTCAAATCATGATGATGATATAAATCTTTTGCGAATTATAAATACACCGCGACGAGGAATCGGCCGCGCCGCAATTCAACTTATGAATGACGCAGCAGAATTAAACGGCTGTACACTCTGGAACGCAATTGACTATCTTATTCACGCACAGAATTCTCAGGCAAGCGATATTTTAAAGGAAGACTTACAAAGCTTTGTAGACATTATAGAAGGTAACCGACAAAAGCTTTTGAGCGGACGCGGACTTGCTGCAAAGGTTCGTCAGTTTGTAGAAGACATAAACTACAAGGATCACCTTCTTACTGAATTTTCAAAAAGCGAAAAGGCTGTCCGTTTTAAGCTTAAGAATATTGAAGATTTTATCCATTTTATGGAAATATGGGAAAACGATCCGGATAATAATAACCCAAGTCTTTACAATTATCTGAACCGAATCACGCTTATGAGCCGTGACAATGGAGACGATGAAGGCGATAAAGGAAAAGTAAATCTTATGACAATTCATGCTTCAAAAGGATTGGAGTTTCCTGTTGTTTTTATTGCCGGAGCCGAAGAAGGATTAATTCCACATGCACGTTCCGTAGAAGAAAATGACGGCAATGTAGAAGAAGAGCGCCGCCTGTTTTATGTAGCTATTACCCGCGCCCGCGACAAGCTTTTTATTACTGCCTGTCGAAAGCGAAGACATCAGCAGATGACTGTAGAAACTGAACCCAGCCGCTTCCTCGATGAAATACCTGCAAACCTCGTAGAATATCACGAGCCAAAGCAATTAACCGAAGAAGAAACCGGACAGATTTTCAGTAACTTTTTAAGTTCACTCAAAGCAAAGGTATAATTCCAGTTCTTTATCGTGCATCTCTTTTATATAATGTAATTCACCAAAAAGCGTATTGTATGATTTTTTCTGAACCTTAGTAATTAAACATGTAATAAAAATACGCAGTAAAATAATACATAAAACTGCTTATTGTAGGTTCATATACACCGTCTTCATTCATTTTAAAAGTTACATCACAAATATCTCTAAAATCTGAAGAAGCAGATTTTATTCCAAACATGAGAGAAAATTCATTTGTTTCATCCTCAATACTAAGACCGTTATAATGTGTTACAAGAATAAAATCTTCAAGGTCAAAAATCGATTCATAATTATCTAAATATGATTTTTCAATTTCAGTTGCTTTTCCATCGGCAACATAAGAACATATTGTAGAAAGCGCAGTATGATAATACAAATCCGAAATAACCATTGCCTTCATTAATTGAGAAGAAGCATTATCTTTTGTAATTGTAAATAAAGCATCTTCTTCACATTTAAATATTTCTGAAAAATCAAGGGATTCCCGTCCCAGTTCTATTATTTGTTCTACTGCTTTTGAATAAGAGTCCTCTTCCCCATCATCGTCTTCATATGAATCATCATAGTAATCATAACCGTCGTAATAATCATCGTCGTAATTACCGTAATCATCATAATCACTATAATCGTATTCATCATAATAATCATAACTGCCTTCATCAAAACCTTCATACATATAACTTTTTGTGGCTTCAATGTATTCAGGCTCTTTTGCATCCTTTTCAAAACCAAGATAATCCCAGTTTCTGTAATAGCTCAAATAAGGATCATACATATTTTTTATCAGTTCTGAATCACCAAATTCACCATAAATGCGGGCTGTATCAGAAACTGAATCAAAAGCAGTTACAGGTAAATAAGAACTATTCCATCTATACATTATTGCAAACTGAATATTCTTACAGCGCGAACAAAAATATTCCGGAATAGCATCATATAAAAATGAGCCCATATAAACCCAGTAAAGATTATCATGTCCTGCAAAACAATTATCAGGAAGAATGAACTGTCTGTTATAATCAAATGATTCGTAATATTTTGAATTGCTGAAATCTACACAAACATATTTATCTTTTGCATTATTTATTCTTTCCCTTATTTCATAAAAATCTTTTGGACTTTGAAAATCTGAAAAAATTATATACTCTATTTTTCCTTTTAATTCAAAATTCGAATGATAACGGAAAAGGTCATGCAAAGCCATAATATGCTCATAAGTTACGTCTTCCGGTTCAAAATCATCATCAAGAAGAACCGTGCATTTATAAATATTATATAATCCAAGCTTGTTGTAAGGTTGATCCAAAATGTCTGATACTTCTTCAATACCGTCGAGCGTACATTTTACAATCAAATCATCCTGACTTTTCTTTACGATTGTAAAATCAGATGTTATTTTAATCTTATCCTCTTCCCCAAAAATTTTTACTGCAGAAAATAAAATAAAAAGAATTAATAAAACTTTTTTCATATATACCACCTATATTTTTAAATAATCAATAAACTGCATTTTTGTTTCGCAAAATAATTCAAATCAAATAATGTCTTAAACGACATTATTTGATTCACGCATTTTTTTGCTTCTCAAAAAAAGTGCTCAAAAAAATCCAGCACCTCTTTTATTAAGGATGCCGGATTTTTTCTCCTAAAGTTCTGCTTCTACTTCAACTTCTGACTCTTCTTCCGAAGGAGTTACTTCATCAATTAAACTCATAATTTTACTGTGCAACATGAAGTAAGGCTCATCGAAAGAATAATTAATTATAAATCCATTATTCTCAAAATAGTCATCAGTAAAATACTCCAGCAGTTCAGAAAGCTCTCTAATACCGAATGAAGTATCATCATAATAGCCGCTCATGAAATCAAAATAAATGTCGTCAACTGTAGTAGCATTAGACGGATAGTTAATATTTATATAATTTACAAAAGACTCCAAATCCCATAGATATAAATATTCACTGTCTAATTCCGGAATTGTAAAGACACATAATTTATTATAATTTTCTTTGAAAAAATCAGTTCCAAACTTTGTTCCGGACATTGTAATTAAAAGATTGTCATATATTTCCGGAGGATTTTCTTTTAAAAATTCCTTTATTTCCGGGATGCGTTTTAAATTCTTAAAATTATATTCTCCATAGTCGCCGTAAGTTCCGACTACGTAAAGAGTATCTACTTTAAAAACACTATCACGTGCAAAATCATTTATAACCTTTAATCCTGCAAGATGCCTTATGATTGAAGAAAGAGGAAGGAAAACGCAATTGAGCATTTCTTCTTCTGATAATTCATAATTATCATCTTCACTGTACTTATCCCACAAAACAAGATCATCTTCATTAATTACAATACTGATTTTGCTGTAATCATTTGTGATAAAACGAACAGGCACTTCTTTATAAAGATTTTCCACTAAGACGTGGTCAAATTTTATGTCGCGGTTAAAAGTAAAATCTTTACTTTCTGCAAATTTATTATCATAAAAGCTGGTAGCTGTAAAAAATGAAATTACACCAAAAATCAGAATGTAAAGAATACAAAAATGTCTGGCCGGCTGGTAGTAATATGATTTTTTTTCTTCTTCATTTTTAACGTAAGCATTATAATCTTCATCAATATTTTTCTTATTTGGATTTTTAATAAATAAGAAAATATATTTTATTACAAATAATAAGGCTGTAAATGAAACTGTAAATTCAAAGAGTGCAATAACATCATCCCAGTATTTGCAGACTACTGAATAAATGCAGGCTGCTATACCGGCAATTGCATAAACAATCCAAATAACCTTTGTAAGCACACCGGATTTTTTAAAAACTATTTTGATATTATTCTTTTCGGCTACATCATCTTCAACTTCCATTTTTCCTGGAGCCAAAAGCATTCCAAGTCCCGCATAGAATAAAACAAATCCCACAGCCGTAAGCTTAACAAAATATTTTCCTGATGCCTCAATCATAATATAATTAAAAGCGATAACAAGAAGTCCGACGAATAAACAAATTAATCCGGATTTCACGCCCTGGTTTCTGATCATTATTTTTACATCAGTATCTTTTGATTCGTTTTCTAAATTCTCTTCACTCATTTTTTTTAATTCCTTTTTTTTATACTCTATATTTTATTTTTTTACCGGTTCCTTCATAAAGTTTCTGTCTTAATTCAGTAACCTGAGGATCAGTAATATAATCATCAAAGCTCATCATGCGGTCAATAATTCCGTTTGGTGTAATTTCTACAATACGGTTTGCAATTGACTGAATGAATTCGTGGTCGTGTGAACTGAACAGAAGAACTCCAGGGAAAGAAATCAAACTTTCGTTTAATGACTGAATAGCTTCGAGGTCGAGGTGGTTTGTAGGATCATCCATTGTAATACAGTTTGCCCCACTAAGCATCATCTTAGAAAGCATACAGCGAACTTTTTCTCCACCGGAAAGAACCTTAACCTTTTTAAGTGATTCATCTCCACTGAACAGCATTCTTCCAAGGAAGCCGCGTACATAAGAATCATCCTGCTCCTTAGAATACTGCTTAAGCCATTCTGTAATGTTCATGTCATTATTAAAGTTTTCTGAATTGTCACGAGGCAGATAAGTCTGTGAGGTTGTCTGGCCCCAGAAGAATTCTCCGCTTTCCGGCTTTTTTACGCCGTTCACAATATCAAAGAGTGCAGTAACAGAGTTGTGCTCAATACCTACAAATGCAATTTTATCTGTGCGGTTTACTGTAAGGCTGAAGTTCTTTAATAATTCGTTACCGTCTGCATCCTTGTAATTTAAATTCTTAATTTCAAGAACGTTGTTACCAATTTCGCGGTCCGACTTAAAGTTTACATATGGAAACTTGCGTGTAGAAATCGGGATTTCTTCGAGGCTGTCTGCAAGCTTGTCGTAAATCTTTTTACGGCTGGTAGCCTGTTTTGCCTTAGAAGCGTTAGAAGAGAAGCGGAGAATGAACTCGCGCAAGTCTTTCATTTTTTCTTCTGTCTTCTTCTGCTGGTCGTGAGCCTGACGCTGCATAACCTGAGTCATCTGATACCAGA
>CAMVBP010000135.1 GCA_947165795.1 uncultured Treponema sp. | reverse complement strand
ATAAATTTCACAGCGGGCCTTAGAAACTTCATAGAGACGAGGAAAGACCATCATAACTGTATCTTTTACAGAATATTCATCAAACGCAAAGTGGTCCTGCTTTAAAACAGCCATGCGCTCGCCAGGAGTCATAAAAATCTCACCGGAATCTTTTTCCAGTTCACCTGCAAGCAGCTTTAAAAAAGTTGATTTACCTGCACCATTTGCACCGGTAATACCATAACAGTTGCCTTTATTAAACTTAAGATTTACATCTTTAAAAAGCGGTTTTTCGCTGAAAGAAACACTTACATCACTAACTGTAATCATTGGAAAATCCTTGAAAAATAAATTCAGAAGGGAAGCTGACTCCCCTCAACTCTTCACTATTTAACCAAAAAATGACATTTAGTGCAACACACTGTAAATAAATGAAAATTAAACGCGTCCTATTCTGTTTAATGGAAGAATTCTCAATACAGGTTTTCCAATTATGTATTTTTTATTTATATACTGAGGAGCCATAATTGAATAATATTCTACAGAATATGGATCATCCGTGCATAAAGGTGTCAGTGAATAGCTGTCTTTATGGCGTAAATCAAAAGAATTAAAACGGTTATCGCCCATCATAAAATAGCAGTTGTCAGGAATATATGTAGGATTTCCGTTTGCATCATTTGCAGGGAATAAAGGCATATTTCTTTGATCCAACAGATTATTTACATACCAGAGTAAAACCTTGGCGTTATTAAATATTTCATTTATCTGAGAATCTGAAGTCTGATCAAAAGAAGCATCCGAAGCACTTAATTCTGCATAACGGTAAACATACTTTGCAAATTCAACCTTAGTAATTACATTTAACCTGAAATTTGCTTCCGAATAATAATCCCTTTTATTATCTTTTGAATCTATCCATGAAGTAACAAATTTAGAGAACCATTCAATTCCGCCGTTTTGTGTCGTAATATTTCCGGCATAATCTGAAGCGTATGCAAAGAGTTCCATCTGAATAAGATCCGGTTCAGAAAATTTTCCCGAGAGTTCATTATTTTTACACAGTACCTTTAAATCGCTTACAATTTTTTGAACTTCTTCTGCGGCGCTATTTAAATCATATTCACGGCGATACTGTTCAAAATCGGTCATAATTTTATATTCATTTTCGGTAAGCGGCAACTTCTGTAGTGTTTTGGCTGCCAATGAAACGCCCTTTATTCCATTTAAATTCCATTTAGCATATTGTGCATCTATTTCAGAAGGAATAAATTCATCGCTATTTTTTGTACGGACGTAAAGAACTCCATCCTGCATTACAAGCTGTTCGCCCGGTAAACCGGTAATTCTTTTTACAAGCGGATCAGCCTTCTGGTCTCCATACTGATCTTTATTAATCTGAACTTTAGTAAGCGTGAACATATAAACAAGGTTAGAAATTACGGTTTTAACTTCTGACTGTCTGTTAATTGTATAATGAGGATTTCTTAAAACGATTGTATCACCGCGCTTATATTTTCTAAAATCAGGAAGGCCTACATCTGTAAGCGGGAATTTCGGTCCGCAGTCTACTTTAGAAACAAAAACCTTATCGCTTACAAGAAAGGTCGGAACCATTGATTCTGAAGGAATTGAATATAACTGAAGGACAAAAATCTGGAAAATTAATACAGTAAAAATTGCCCATACAGCTGCATCAAGAAGATCAAAAAACTGGTAGACAAGCCAGCTTGTTCCTTTATAATTTTTTGCGACAGGAACACGTGTCCAGGAAGTAAAAATCTTATTTCTCAAATAAGGATTTTTGATTCCGTCTTTCTTTTCTTTTTTCTTCTGATACTTTGGATATAAAAATCTTGCATTAACAAATGCCAGAATAAAAATAATAAACCATAAAATTACAGTAACTGTATCTATTGCATAAGAAGTTCCGTTTTTACCTGCCCTTCTGATAATAAATGCAATAAAAAGAACATAAGGAAGATATTCCGTAAGCTTTACAGTCGGAATTATATATTTTCCGTCTGTTTTAATTAACGATTTATAAACTACAAAATAAATTGTAATGCCTGTATAAATAATTGAAAGTGGAAATGCAAAAAGAGAAACATCTGCATTAAAACTTAAACATAAAAAAGAAAATATTACAGCAGAAGCCAGCTGAATATAATAAAGAATAGATAAAATTTTAAAATTATTAATTGTTTTGTTCATCTTTTCGCTCATATTTTTAATTATATAATTTTTAACAGATTTGATAAAGATTATTACATATTTTTCAAATCTGGAAGAAACGTGCACGCATTTATAAATATTTTTTCACAAAAGCCTTCAAAATCAAAACCAAAATTTTCACGCAGCATAAATCCTGCCTTATAAACTTTTTCAATTTCTACAGGGCTTGTAAATTCTTCGCCTTTTAAAAACTGATAGGGAGCATCGGTTTCGAATAAAAGATTTTCCAACGGAAGATTTTTTACGCAGTCAATTACTTTTTTATTTCCGTTTATTATCTGCTTTCCAAAACTAAAATATGCTTTTATTCCATGGTTTAATAAGCTTTGAGCTTCAATGGAGTTTCCCATAAATGAATGGAACAGAACTGCAGGAAGCTTTTTAAGTCTGTCTGATAAAGCGAACAAACGTTCGTTAGCTTTCCTGCAATGAACAATAAGCGGTAAGTTATATTTTTCTGCAAGTTCTATCTGCATCAAAAAAACTTTATTTTGAATTTCAGCGGTATTTTTTAATTTCTCCGTATAAAAATCAAATCCGCACTCACCTACCGCACATATTTTCTTCTGTTTAATTAATCCTTCAATAAATTCCCTTTGCTCTTCTATATTGCAGTCAGCGGCATTTTGCGGATGAACTGCATAAGCCTTAAAAATATTTTTGCCGGACTTTTCCTGAATTAAAAATTCTTCGTTCGTCAGTGCACAAGAAATTCCGGAATAATTGATTTCATTTTCCGGAATATTTTGCAGCGTTAATTCACTGACAATATTCTTTTGAAGGCATTGAGAATAATGAAAATGTGCGTCAAAAAAAAGTGTTTTTTTGCTAAACATTTTTTTATTATATCCGAAAATTAAACTAAGAACCAATGAGTTTGTTTAATTCAAACTTATTTGCTGAAGAAAATGAAAACTTTTTAATTATACGGGGGAAATATGAAAAGTTACACACTCAAAAGCATTGGAAAAAACACAGACTACATGACAATCGTTAGAGAAATGGAAGACGGTTTTGTAGTAAGAATTGTAAGAGACCTGGACGGTTACGAAGATGTAAAAACTGATTACATTTCTAAAGAACTTTTCGACAGCTGCATCAGAACCGGTTACCTTACAGAAATTACAGAAACAGTAAAAATTGCTGCAAATGCATAAAAGAAATAAAGAAGTGCGTTAATTATAATAGCGCGCTTTTTTATTTTCTAAGCATTTTCTACTATTTTTATTGCCTGCTCAATTCTTTCTTTTTTAGACAAAGGTTCAAGCCACAAAATCTTTACACCTTTTTTTTCCATCATTCTAAACCAGGTTTCCTGTCTTTTAGCAAACTGTCTGATTGCTATAAATAATTTTTCATACAGTTCATCTTTTGAAATTTTATCCTGCAGATAAAATGAACAGAATCTGTATTCAAGTCCAAGTTTTTCAAGGCGTTCCCATGATATACCGCTGTCATATAATCCCTGAACTTCTTCAAGCATTCCGTGTTCAAGACGCTCTTTTAATCTTATGGAAATATTTTCCCATAAAACAGGACGCGGCAACGTGGTTCCAATAATCAAAGGCTTAATTTCCGGACGAACGCTGGCGGTTGTTTCATAACCGTTCTTTTTAGCTTCTATAATTTCCAGCGCTTTAATTACCCTGTCCTTTTCTTTTAAATCGCACAACGTATGCAAATCAGGCTGTAATTCTATAAGTCTTTTCGCAAGAACCTCAAGCGGAGTTTTTTCAAGCTGTTCATGAAGTTCTTTATTTTCCGGAAGTTCAACAAGTTCATAACCGCGGATAACTGCATCCAGATACATTCCGGTTCCGCCGACAATTACAGGAAGTTTTCCGCGTTTTAAAACGTCATTAAATGCATTGTAAAAATCATGCTGATAATTGTAGACATTATATTCTGCAGGAAGCTCGACTATATCAATTAAGTGATAAGGAATCTGTTTTCCGTATACAACATATTCATCAAGATCTTTTCCGGAACCAATATCAAGTTTTTTATAAGTCTGACGCGAATCTGCAGAAATAATTTCTCCGTTAAATTTATCTGCAAGAGCAACACCTATAGAAGTTTTTCCAACGGCTGTTGGTCCCAGCACAACAACGCAATTATAATCTTTCATTTTAAATTACCCTGCAGATTACACATTTCAAATATTCAGATTTTGGATAACCGCACAAAACAGGATGATCAGAACCTGCTCCGCGCTTTTCTATAATCTGAACTTTTTTATGACTGTCGCAGGCTGCATGCATTATCATATCGCAGAACATTTCCGGAGTCATAAAAGAAGAACATGAACAGGTAACTAAAATTCCGTCTTCATTCAATAATCTCATGGCACGTAAATTTATTTCTTTGTATCCGCCATATGCTTTTTCTATCATTTTAGCAGATTTAGTAAATGCAGGAGGATCCAGAATAATTACATCGAATTTTCTTCCTTCATTTTCATATTGCTTTAATAAATCAAAAACATCTGCTTCAACAGCCTTTACAACTTTTCCGGCATTATTCAATTCAATATTTTTATTTACAGTTGCAATTGCAGAATCAGAAATATCAACACTGGTAACTTCCTTTGCACCTGCAAGGAATGCATTCAAACCAAAAGCGCCTGTATGTGTAAAAGTATCCAGAACAGTTTTATCTTTGCAAAACTGCGCAACACGTTTTCTGTTAAATTTCTGATCAAGGAAGTAACCTGTTTTCTGACCGTTTTTAATATCGACTGTAAGCTTTACGTTATTTTCACAAATTGTAATATCTGTTTCGGCTTTTCCAAAAATCCAGTCACATACTAAAGGAAGACCTTCCTTTTCTCTTGCAGAAGAATCGCTGCGTTCAAAAATTGCATCTGCCTTTGTAATTTTCTTTAACGCTTTTAGAATTTCTTCGCGATATTTTTCACATGCCAATGCTAAAAACTGAACAACAAGAATTCTTTTTTCTGCATAAAAATATTCACAGATAAAACCCGGAATAAAATCTGCTTCGCCATACACAAGGCGGAAAGAATCTTTTTCAGAAAAATCAAGCTGCCGTAAATTCCATGCCTGAAGAATTCTTTTTTCAAAAAAAGCCTGAGGATTATTTATAAGCTCATCGCTGTGTTCAGATGTTAAAAATCTTACTGTAATTTTTGACTTCTTATTGATTATTCCGCTGCCTAAAAATCCGCCGGCCTTAGAAAATACTTCCACTACACTGCCGTCTTCTACCGGAATATCGCTTAGAGTACAGCCGCCGCCTGCACCTT
>CAMVBP010000134.1 GCA_947165795.1 uncultured Treponema sp. | reverse complement strand
CTCAGAATATTGCAAACATAAGTTTTGACTGTATTCCTAAGAGTAGAGATGATAATGAAAAAATCTTTTCTATTCCTTCTGTTATTCTTTTTGATTCTTCTGACGGAATGGTTCAGAAAACTCAGGAAGAGGTTGATTCTCATAAATATCTTGAATACGGAGAAATCTGGTTTGACTCTCACATAATTTCTACGGGCGCAAGAAGTATGGAAATTCGCAATTATCAGAATTCTGTAGCAGCTTTGTCTGCCAATGCTTCCGGAGCCGCTGCAGAAAAAAATTGCAAAATTTCATTCGGACGTTTTGAAGATCACTTAATAATAAAAATGCAGGCCGGCCAGAAAAAGTTTGATGTTATTGTTGCGCTTCCAAGTGTTTCGCGTGCGGCTTATATTGCAATTACCGGAGAAAATGTTCAAATCAAAAATCTAAAAATAAATACAACAAGTCATGCTGTTCAGAAAAATGAAATTCCACGCATTAATGAAAAAATCAATTATATAAACAGAATTGAATCAGATATTCCAAATATTCAGATAGATAAAACTCTTGCCTGCTTTACAAAGCCAATCGAAGTAAAAAACACTATGAAGCTGTTTTTCCATACGCAAAGTCTTCCGGATGCAAATCTTGTCTGGCATTGTCCTTATGTAATTTTGTATCATTCAGACGACAAGCGGGTTTATGGAAAAAACTACCGTCAGTATGCGATGATTAAATTTGACGGCGAAGATAATGAATCAACTGAATTTTCTGAAAATAATTTTTATGTCAAAAAAACAGAAAGCTTTAAAAACTGGGATGAATGGGAAGCTCAGAATAAAGCAGGCTATGAAAGTCAGATAGATTTTTCGCGTTCTGGAAATGAAGTAACATTAATCACCCAGAATAAAGGAATTTTTATTCAGAATACTACAAAGATTAAGGACGGTGCAAAAGAAATTTATGTCGCACTTTCCGGCGATCAGGTTGCACTAACAGATATCAGGGTCAGATAATTATTTATGTACTAATCTGTTGAGCGAAAGAATGCAGAATCCGAACAGGCACATAATCAGATAACTTACAACGCCGACTATTGCCGCAATCCCAATTGATAATTGTTCAGGTGTGCAGAATCCGTATACAAAGTAGCCGCGGCAGTTTCCAAGTATATAATCAAAAAGCAGATAGGCTAAAAGTAATACCGGAGTAACTGCAAGCCTCTTCCAGATATTTTGAATTTTATCGTTGCATAAAAATATGTAACATAAAATAAAAATAATTGGATTAACAGCATGAAGAAAGAAAAACGCACCTTTAAAATTTATATTGTATGCGCCGGTTAAACTCAGCATGCTTACTAAAAATACAAGCAGAATGCCGGCACAAACATTTAAATAAAGTACATTAGGCACATGTTTTCCTTTCAGATTCAAAATTCCATCAATGACTAAAAGTAAGCCGCCGACTAAATTCGAAATGCAGGAAAATTCCACAAAAAGCTCCGGCTCGGGAATGTAGCCGATTAATGCCGTAGCAATCATTAAAACACCGGTTAATAATTTAATAAGATTTTTCATATTCCTCCAATTAAAACGCGCATGGAAATGCAAGACAGCTCCTTTTGCTTACGCTAAAATTATATATAAATATATAAATTAAAGCATCATCAAAACTGCGGTCTTTTGCAAATAATTAATAAATTGGAATTCCAATACCGAAACAAATTTTTCCTAAATTAAAATTATTTAAGCCTTTATCTTCTGAACTGGAATCGAACTTAAATAAAAATGTGTGCTGGTAGAATGAGCGCAAATAAAACATTTCTCTTCCGCTTGTTGAATAAAAATGAAATGTAGAACCACCTTCTGTGTCAAATCCAAATACAAGATAACTGAATACCATATTGATTTTTCCCAACGCAGTAATTTCCGGGGTAACAGAAAAATAATCTCCAAAGAAAATATTAAATTTCAAGCCAGCTCCAAGATCAATAAAAAAGTAGTTGTCTGTGTCTGTTAATTGCCAGCTGAATCCGTTGTAGGTTTTAAAAATTTTATTCTGATTATTTCCTACGTTCCATCTTAATATTCCTCCGGCATAATAATCACTAAAATTCTTCAGATTACCTTCGACTATTGGAATAGTTATATCTGCATCAATATTTTTGTTGAATCTTGCATCGACTGAAATTTTCGATTTATGATTTTTATTCATATTATAGCGGTATTCATTTCTGAATAATGGAGACTCGAAATCATATTTTAAATCATTAATTCTCCACTCATCTCCTTCTTTTATCCAGATTATTAAAATATGATTCTCTGGTGCTGATATAGGGAAATATAAAGCGTCTCCCGTAACATATTGTTCCACATTTGCTTCATAAGAGTTCTCATTTATTTTTTTAATTGAATTATAAAAATCAAAGTATGAAATATAAGCCTCTTTCAGATTGAAATATTTTTCTTTAATCCAATATGCAAGAATGAATTTTTTTTCTGCAAGTGAACTTCCTTCAGTAATAGCATCGCAGCGTATGGAAAACATTTTAATAATATTATTGTATTGCTCTATTGTAATTCGGTTTACAAATTCTTCAGAAATAAAATTCTGGATTTGTGTTGCTTTTTTATTTTTCCTGCAGAATTCTTTTGTAACTTGTGAAATTTCTTTTTCAATGGAATCTTTTGATTCTTGTGATGAATTTTCAGAATTATTTGTAGACGAGTTTTCTGGCGATAGTGAATCTGATTGTGCAGAAACCGGATATAAAAAAAGAGAAATTATAAAAATGAAAAATAATTGTTTAATCTTTTTTTTCATACATCAGAATCCTCGTTGATCTAAAAAGACTGAAAAGCCTATTCCTAAAGAACCAAAATTTATTGAGGAATCTTTTTTCCGAATCGGATAAAAATATTCATGCTTGTAAAAAACATTAATTCCATAATAGCCTACAAGTATATGTACGCCGCCATTCCAGGAGAATCCATAAGTCGGGGCATTATTCCATAAGCAGATATTTCCTGCTGCTCCAATGTAGGATTCGAGAGTAACCCAGTAACCGAAATTTACCGGCAGATTCAAGTTAATTCCAAATTCTGCAGGAAAATAATATGTCTTATCTATTATGTCCCAGCTGTAAGTATGTAAGTCCAGTCCGATTCTTGCAGAAAAATAGGCTTGAACAAATTCAAGAGAAAGGCCCATTCCGTATGAAAGTTCGTCTGAAGCTTTTCCAACTAATGGTTTTGTCATTGAGGCATTTATTAATAAACCGGGACGTGGTTCGAATAATTCTTCGAATATCGAATTATTACTTTCGCTGTCTTTAGCAAAAGCAGAAAATGCAATAAGGGAACTTAAAAATATAATTATTAATTTTTTATTTTTCATTAATGTTCTAAACATATTTTATAATGATTATTAGAAAATTGCGAATAAATTATTATTTTTTTGTATTTTTAAAATGCTACGATAAGTAGCGGAAAAATTTGCTTTTGTAAACTGCAATTTCTGTTAAAATGGTTAGTGGTGCCTTATGATTCAAATCATAAAAGCCGTGCGGAACGGAATGTTATGCGTCGGAAAGTTGTGTACGAAAGGAACTGATTTTTGACGGATGATAAAATGTTCGCGCGGTAAATTAATCATAAGAGAGGTATTTTTATGAATTTTGCAGAGAAACTTAAAGAGCTTAGAAAGCAGAAAGGAATTTCGCAGGAACAGCTTGCCGAAAAGATTTATGTAAGCCGTCAGGCAATTACAAAATGGGAAAGCGGAAACGGAATTCCAGATATTGAAAACCTTCTTTCAATTTCTGCGCTTTTTAATGAATCGCTTGATTCTCTTTTGAGCGAAGAGAAGAGCCTTATTTCCAAGCATGAATTTCTTTATGAGAGCCGCACCGAATACGACCTGGACAGCCCGAAAAAAATTGATTTAAAAGTTGGAGTTGCTCACGAGGTTATTATTGAAAAAACAAAGGATGAAAAAATCCAGGTGATAGCCGCATCTAACAAACTGAGTTATCTGGCTCAGCAGGTAAAAGTAAAAATTGTAGAAGACAAAAGACGCATGGATGTTGTTGTAAAGCATTCTGCAGATTTATCTGATATTTCAGCAGAAGAAAATCTTTTTATTCTTGTGCGCATTCCGGAAAAATTTGTTGCAGATGTAGAATTGAATTCTGAACTTGAAAACTTAAAAATCCGCGACATAACTTTTGATGCAATTGAATTTGACGGTAAGGCAAAAAATGCGTTTATTACAAATGCAAACGGACATCTTGAGCTCAATACGAATTCTAATATTAATGTTGAAGTGAACGGTGCAAAGGGCAAAATTGATTTGAATCATTTTCATGCAATTTCCAAAGTTCGGTTTGCAGAAGGTCAGAATTATTATCTTAAAAATACAGGACGCTTTACGCGTTTTATTGACAATGGTGGAAAAATTCTCGTTGGAAAGCGCGTAACGGAAGATCCTTCCGAGCCTGTTGATTTAATTGTTGAACTGAACGGCTGGAAATCAGAAACTCAAATTTTATAATTGCAGCTTTTCCCTGCGGGAAAACCTGCGATTCGCTGCATCCCTGCAGCGCCGCTATCGCGGAGATTAAGGAGAATATTATGTACACATATAAACCAAGACGATTTTATATTACTGTTTTTGCGACAACCTGGTTTTTCTGGATGTTTGCTATTTTATTTAATGATGGACTGACAAATGCGCTTGGAATGGTGCTTGGTGGAATTTGTCCTGCAACTGTAGCTGTAATTACAGTTTTTACTTCTAAAAGTGATGCATTAAAAAAAGATTTCAGAAGAAAGATTTTTAATTTCTGGAAGCTTAAGCCGCTTTATATTTTAGCTGCGGTTCTTATCTTTTCTGCGATTGTTGCATGTTCAATTCTGCTTTCTACAGTATTTGGAGAATCGCTGGAACAGTTTTCTTTTACTAAAGATTTTTCTTTTACCGGTGTTGGAATAATGTCTGCCTTTGCAACAATTTTTCTTGCTGCAGTTCTTGAAGAAGTAGGCTGGCGCGGATATGGTGAAGATGCAATTGCGCAGTATCATTCCTGGTTTAAGGAATCTATTATCTTTGGTTTTGTCTGGGCTTGCTGGCATATTCCTTTGTTCTGGATCCCAGGAACTTATCACTATGAAATTCGGGAAATGAATATTCTTTATATGCTGAATTTCTTAATTTCTGTAGTGCCGATGGGATTTATTACAACCTGGGTTTATGTTAAAAACGGACGAAGCATGCTTTCGAGTATAATCTTCCATCTGTTCATAAACTTTATGCAGGAAAAAATTGCAATGACTCAGACTACAAAATGCGTAGAAACCTTAGTTGTAGTCGTTGCTGCAACAATCATCGTGCTTACAAACCGTGATATGTTCTTTGAAAAGCGTCATATCGGGCATATACTTGAATAGAATTATAAAGCGGGGGCGTTGCGGGGGAATTCCCCCGCAGGGTGGGATAGCGGACAAGACCGC
>CAMVBP010000133.1 GCA_947165795.1 uncultured Treponema sp. | reverse complement strand
ACGATGCCGGTATTTCGAAAGACCAGATTGCGTATGTAAACGCGCACGGAACTGCGACTCCACATGGAGACATTTCTGAAACTCAGGCTGTTTACAAGGCATTCGGCCGCGCTGTACCAATCAGCTCTACAAAATCTTACATTGGCCACATCCTTGGTGCCTGCGGTTGTGTAGAAAGCTGGCTTACAATTAACATGATGAACGAGGGATGGTTCCATCCTAACGTAAATCTTGTAAACGTTGATCCTGAATGTGCTCCTCTTGATTACATTACCGGCGAAGGACGCAACATTGATGCTGAATATGTAATGGCAAACAACTTTGCATTTGGTGGCGTTAATACATCTTTAATCTTTAAGAAATGGGCAGATAAATAATTAAGCCTGAATAAATAAGGATAAAAAAACACATAGCTCTGCTGCTATGTGTTTTTTTTGCGCTTTTTTGCTTTGCATTTTTTTAGTTCTTTCTTCTAACTTCAAACTGTTTTTCTATATTCTGCGGTTTTAAATCGTTAAGCTTTTTGTATTTTTTATAAAGTTCATTCTGAACTTCAAAGTTCTGTTCCTTCTTTGATTTTTCTACAGGCACCCAGGTTCCGGTATGAGTTAATTCCATGGAATTTGTATTATCTTTAAAATACAGCTCAAGAATTGATTTTACATCTTCAAAGGCATCTTTATCGAGAATAGGGAACATTAATTCTATTCTGCGGTCAAGGTTGCGGCTCATCCAGTCGGCGCTGGAACAGTAAAGCTCCGGTGTTCCTGCATTCTGAAAGTAGAAAATTCTCGCATGCTCAAGATAGCGGTCTACTATTGAAACAACCCTTATATTTTCGCTTAACCCCGGAACTCCAGGAACAAGCATACAAATGCCGCGAACATTTAATAAAACTTTTACGCCGCTCTGACTTGCTTTATACAATGCTTCTATAACTTCTTCGTGCGTAAGGCTGTTCATTTTTGCCATAATAAGCCCCGGCTGTTCCGGCGTGCTGCGTTCAATTTCTCTTTGAATCATAGAAAGTAAACGTGCCTTTAATGTAACCGGAGCCATCCCAAGCGTATCCATTTTCTGGAGTGTTGAATAACCTGTTACAAGATTAAAGAACTGAGTTGCATCATTTGCAATCTGAGGGTTAGCAGTAAACAATGAAATATCTGAATAAAGCTTTGCTGTTTTTGGATTGTAATTTCCGGTTGAAAGATGAACGTAACGGCGGATTGTATCACTTTCGCGGCGGATTACCATTAAAATCTTTGCATGAACCTTAAGATTAACAAGTCCGTAAATTACTGTAACGCCTGCCTGCTCAAGTTCGTTTGCCCACGCAATATTTCTTTCCTCGTCAAACCGCGCCTTTAATTCTACAAGTACTATAACCTGCTTGCCGTTGTGCGCTGCTTTTTCCAATGCATCGATAATCGGTGAATCGCGACCGGTTCGGTAAAGTGTCATTTTAATTGTTAATACATCTTTGTCTTCTGCCGCATCATTTAAGAATTTTACAACAGGTTCATAACTTTCGTAAGGAACATGTAAGATTTTATCTTTTGCACGGATAGCATCCCAATAAGGTTCATCTTCCGGTAAATCTGCAGGATAAAAATGTTCCCAGCGGTCAAAAGAAAGATTCTGTCCTGCATCTGTATCTCTAAGCTCAAGTAAATCGCCCGGATTAATTATTCGTTCTGCATAATAAATATCATCTTCCGTAAGCTCAAGCTTTTCCATAAGAAGATTTTTAATTGTTGTACTTGTCTGATTACAGGTCATTTGAACTGCAAAAGAAGACTTACGCTGAACAAGAACATCTTCCATTGCATTTATGAAATTTATAGATTCTTCATCTACGGCAAAATCTGCGTCGCGGGTTACTTTAAAGAGCATTGCTTCTGCAACCGCAAAACCGGGAAAAAGATTTGTTCCGCATAAGGTTATAATATCCTGAAGCAGCGCAAACTGGAGGCAGTTCTTTTTATCGGAAGGCAGATAATAAACATTTGCAATTCCTTCAGGAATTTCTACAAACGCAATATTTTTTAATTCTGATTTTCCAATAAATTCCGGAAGTGAATTTTTAATTCCGGGAATTGGTTCAAGCAAAAACGCAACGTAAACCGAAAGATTTTTTATATGAGGAAAAACCTCGGAATCTGTACGAAGCGGAGTAAGCAATGGAAAAATTTCCGTATTAAAAAGATTAGAAAGATATTCTATCTGAGCAACTGTGTAAGATTCTGGAGAAACATACACAAGTCCTTTTTTTGCAAAAGACGGAATAATATCAGAAAGAAGACAATCCTGCTGGCTTCTTATAAGCTGATGACTTCTTGCAGAAATTGATGAAAGAAGAAGTCTTGAATTTAATCCTGAAGAATCTACATAATCAGGATTTTCATATAACATTCTTTTTACGCTTGCAACTCTAACCTGAAAAAATTCATCAAAATTGGAAGTAACAATAGAAAGATATTGCAGACGTTCCATTAACGGAAGTTCTTTTCTTAACGCAAGATTGAGGATTCTATCATTAAATTCAAGCCAGGAAAGCTCTCTGTTAAAAAATCGTTCTTCCATGCTGCTTCTCCTTTAATTCGCGCATAACTGCACATCAGGCAAGTATTACCTTGTATCCGAATACAGATTCAAACATTCCTGATTTTTCTGACAAAGCAATTTTTTCCAGAACAGAACTGCTGGAATTTACTGTGTGAATAACTAAATTGTTCTGTTCTACTGAAATTTTAAAATCGGTGAATTTTTGAATGTGTCCTCTATCAAGCGCATCTGCAATTCTCAAAATTGAAGTAAGCTTTAATATTGTCATTCGGTCGAGACGCGGCAGCATTAAAAAGCTTTCTTCATCCTGAGGAACTGAATAACCTTTATGATATTTTGCAATTTCAGAAACCAATGTATTATCTTTTCTGCTTAATCCGAAAATTTCTGAATTGTGAATTATGTACCAGCTGTGCAGATTATGATGATCGTAACGTATAAAAGTTCCGATGTCGTGAAGTATTGCAGAAACTTCGAGCAGGATTTTTGAATGTTCATCAAGGGCAATTTCATCTTTTAAAGTATCATAAATTTTTGCCGAAATCATTCGTACGCATTCTGCGTGCTGTTCATCGCCATGATACTTTCTAAGAAGATTTTTTGCAGAAGCAACAATCTGCATATTGAATTCTTCCTGAAGAACTTCATCTTCGCCATAATTCTGACTGAGCAAAACTCCCTTACGTATACTTGTTTCTGCAACAATCATTTTTTCTGCTTTAGTAAAGCTGAAAAATAATTTATAGATCAAAAGACTTACAAGTAAGGTTTCTGCTTCGTTGTATGGAATTTTAAATTTTGCAACGCATTCATCTACAGAATATCCCTGAACCTCTTTTACAAAGGTAAAAAAGTTTTCCTTTTCTATTTCCCACAAAAAGGTAGAAATTGGCTGACCTGCTATCAGGGCAGCAAGAGTTACATCCGGGCCGACTGCAATAAACTGGCGGACCTTAGAAAGCTTTAATTCACTTTCCAGAGTTCCCCTTGTATTATTAATTGATTCCTGCATATATCGCTGAATATCATCATAAGAACTGGCCTTATTACTTATCTGCTGATTAATTCGTACAGTACCAATCC
Source organism: uncultured Treponema sp. (assembly GCA_947165795.1). The sequence goes on along the minus strand of CAMVBP010000133.1, from coordinate 1,934 downwards.
TTAAGCTGTGCACGCCGACCATTTTCCCTTCAGAAATCATCATAATTTCGGTGGTACTTCCGCCGACTACAAGAATTACTGTATCATCATTTTTAAAGTCGATGCTCTGGTCTTTAATGCAGTCAGAAACTGCAAGATACATCATTTTGTTTTCTTCAATGCCGTCAATTATTTTTACACGAAAGCCAGTCTGCACAAGAATTCGGTCCATAATAGGATCGCAGTTATTTGAGTCGCGCAAGGCACTGGATGCAAAACAAATTGTTTCGCTGCAGGAAAGTCCCCAGCCTGCAAGCTGTTCTTTATAGCGCTGTAAAATTTGTATTAACTGATTCTGAACATCCTGACTTACACTTCCTGTGGTAAAAACATCTTTTCCCAGAGAAAGAGGTTTATCGGAGCGGTCTAAAATATTGTACTGTCCGTTCTCAGAAAATTCGGCAATTAATAACCGGACTCCCGTAGAACCGATATCGATAACGGCCTGCGGTAACTTCATAGGCATTAAAGCTTATCAATAAGCATAGAACACTTTCCGCTAGGAATTGGAAGTGTTTTCTTCTTTTGATCAAGGATATTGATTGTAAAGTAATATAATTTTTCACTTTCCATCTGAATTTCCCAGCCACGGGTACTCTTGTTAGAAAGAATAGTGATTAAATTTCGCTTTAATGAAAGGTTTTCAATTCCCATAATCTCAAGATTAGGAATTATCCAGTCTACAGTTTTTCTTGGAAGACTTATAGAAAGGCCAATTACATTTTCTATCATAAGGGCAATTGTAGAAAGTCCTGCAGTAAGAAGATAGCGTGAACGGGCCATCTTTTTTTCCGTCATTTTTGCACGGCCTTCTTTATTTGGAAGATAGGCTTCAAATAAATCGCCGGGCTGTTTGTTTTCATTCGGCATTAAACCTTCAAGAACAAAATAAAGGTGACGGATTGCACATTCACGGGCCATTTCATACTGTGCATATTTTTCGAGCCCTTTAATTACCATAAAGTTGAATGCAGGCATTACACTTCCGCAGAAGCCCATTCCTTCCTCGCTAAAATGAGAATCGTTTGCCGCTAATGTAGGGAACGGATGCTCTGTACCAAAGGTTTTTGGATTATTCAAATGATTAACAAGAAGCTCTGCCTTATCTGCATTTGGAATTTCTGCAAACATTGTCCAGTAGCTTGCAATAGTTTTTACCTTAAGCTGTTTTTCATTTGAATCAAGATCGTAATAAAAACCGTCTTTTTCATTCCACATAAGAGAATTGATTTTTGTCTTAATTGCAAAATACAATTTTCTATACTGGAAGCTTATTTCCTTATCATTTAAAATATCTCCGAGCGCAGACATATATGAAGCGTTAATTGCCATACATGCATTAAAGTCTATCGGATAGCATACATTTACGCGCGGAGAATTTGTCATTTCTGAAGCAGCAACCGGAACTGAATAAAGGCCGTTGGCTTTTTTGAATTTTTTATCAATCCAGGCCATATATTTCTGCAAAACCGGCATAACATCTTTAATTCGCTTTTTATTTGCAGATTTATGATAAAGGTTAAATTCTGCAGCCGCAAAAAGAGGAAGTCCTATTCCCTCAGGATTTTCCTTAGAGAACATTGGTTTGTCTGTAGTTACATTATAACGCCAGCGGATTGCACCATTATCTTCCTGATGCTGATAAAAATAATCAATATTTTTACAAGAGTCGAAATTTCTATTTGAATATACAAGAAAATATGAAGAAAGAATTGATTCTAACTGATTAATTACAAATTTATTTCCCTCTGGATAAATAAAAAGACCGTTTGAATCCTGTTCACCAGATTGAGGATTAATCCATAATGAAGAAACCCAAGACCAAGTCTTGTTATAAATATCTACAAAATCCTGATCATAAAAATGGATTTTTGGAAAATCATGCTTATTCACAA
>CAMVBP010000132.1 GCA_947165795.1 uncultured Treponema sp. | reverse complement strand
AAAAAATGCAGCCACCTGTTCCTAATGTTCCATCCCGCGTTGGACACGTACAGCCTGCGTCGAGAGAAATTTTATAGGTTTTTGTGCCGAAAAGAGTTTTGTAAAATGTGTCTGCAAAAATCATGTTTTAGGAATGCGTTAGCGATGGGAACACCTGCGAAGCAGCCGACCGAAGGTCGGTGAGCGCCAGCGAAGTGTGGACGTAGCGACCCCGCAGCGGCAAAGTCGCTGCGGGGGAACGCCATTATTGTAAGGCTAAAAAATGCTTTCGCATTTTTTTTAACGCCTTGCTATCGAACACCGGCCGCCAGCGGCCTTACACATTAGAAACTTTTCTTGAATTCAACAAGAAGAATATCTGTTTCGATAGAAGCGTCAAGGTCTGTAATCTTGCCATTGTTCTTGTAGTAGTTGATGAGAGGTTCTGTCTGTTCGCGGTAAACGTCCATACGGTGAAGGATAGATTCCTGTTTGTCGTCATCGCGCTGATAGAGTTCTCCGCCACACTTATCGCAAACACCTTCTACTTTTGGTGGAAGTGTTTTGATGTTGTAGTTAGCACCACAAGCCTTGCAAACGCGGCGTGTAGAAAGACGTCCGATTACGATTTCATCTGCAATCTGGAAGTTTACAACCTTAAGGTCTGCAACAAGTCCGTCGAGCATTTCTGCCTGAGGAATTGTACGTGGGAATCCGTCAAGAATGTATCCGTTCTTGCAGTCATCCTGAGCAAGGCGGTCTTTTACAAGTTCGAATGTAAGTTCATCGCTTACCAAAGAACCGGAATCAATAATTGCCTTAACTTTTACTCCAAGAGGTGTCTGTGCCTTTATATTTGCACGGAAAATATCTCCTGTTGAAATGTGCGGAATCTGATAATCTGCAGCAACTTTTACTGCAAGGGAACCTTTTCCTGCTCCTGGTGGTCCTAAAAATACAAAATTATTCATTTTTAACCTCGTTCAATAAATATATTCTTATATTTTATTATGAAAAATTAATATAAACAAGTAGAAATTCAAATTGTGTGCGGAAATCAGTTTTACACATTTATAAATAAAAAAATAGCTACCGGGCGAGAACCGCCTTTCAAAACCGCACGCTAGCGTGCTACACGCTATTTTGCGGTGGAACTATATACGTTGCCGCTCGCGCGGCAGCAAAATAGAGTGTTTTTGAAAGGCGAACCTCTCCCTCCCGCTATTTTTTTAATACATATTTTTACATAACTGATTTCCGCACACAATTTATTTTATAAATGCATTTGTAATATTTTTATTGACTATAATAATTTTACTTTATAAATTTATTTATGAGATTCTAAATCTCTTATTTTGTATTTTTATTGAGGACATTATTATGAAGAAATTTCCTAAATGGGTTATTCCTGTTCTTATTGTTTTATTTTGTGTGTTCGGACTTTATTCCTGCTACAAAAATACTTACAACGGAATTATTTACAGTGAAGAATCTGTAGATGCTGCATGGGCTGAAGTTCAGAATCAATATCAGAGACGTTTAGATTTAATTCCTAACCTTGTTTCTACTGTAAAAGGTTATGCGGCTCACGAAAGTGAAGTTTTTACTCAGGTTTCAGAAGCTCGTTCTAAGGCCGGCGGACAAATTAATATCAGTGATGATATTCTCAGCGATCCAGATGCATTTGCACGCTATCAGCAGGTTCAGGATAATCTTGGTACAAGCTTGCAGAGACTTCTTATGGTAACAGAACAGTATCCTCAGCTGCAGGCAGATCAGAATTTTCTGGCTTTGCAGGATCAGCTGGAAGGAACAGAAAACAGAATTACTGTTGCACGCCAGCGATACAATACTGCCGCACAAGGTTATAACTCAAAAATCCGAAGTTTTCCTACAAATATAATTGCAAATCTTTGCGGTGCAGAAAAGAAGCAGTACTTTGCAGCAAGTTCAGAGGCTCAAAGCGCGCCAAAAGTTGAATTTTAGAGGAAATTGATATGAATACAAAAACGCTTGTAAAAAAGCTTAGGCTTTCGGAACAGGATTTTGAAGACATAAAGAAAGCTGTAGAAGAAGCAGAAAAAAAGACCACAGGAGAAATTACACTTGCTGTTACTGCAGAAAGTTCACACTACTCTTTCTGGGAGCTTCTTTTTTCCAATATTTTTGCTGCAATAGCAATTTTTGCTTTTCTGCCGTTTTCAAATAAAATAAAGGATCTTTATTCCATCCTTTACTGGAAGAATGAACCTTCGTGGATTTTACCGGTATTTTTTATTCTTACAAGTTTTTCTCTAATAATCATTGCATTCTATATTACAAATATTCCTTTTATTGACCGTTTTATTATTCCGGATACAGTAAAAAAATCCTGCGTAACCGCAAGAGCATTCCAGCATTTTTCTCAGTCAAATGTGTACTGCACAAATGAACATACCGGCATTTTAATTTTTGTTTCCTATATGGAGCGTCAGGTTAGAATTATTGCCGATAAAGGAATTTCTGATAAAATTTCGCAGGACATTTGGAACTTAATTACTGATGAATTTGCCGAAACGCTTGGAAAAAAAGATGCAAAAACTGCTTTTATAACTGCAATTCAGCGCTGCGGAGAATTACTTGCAGAAAATTTCCCGGCTCACAAAGAAAATCCGAATGAACTTTCTGACGGACTTGTAATTCTGGAGGCAAATCAATGGAATTAAAAATAAAATTTCTAAACAGACGAATTCGTTTTCTCCTGATTTTATTAGCGTTCTGTGCCATTCCGCTGTCTGCGGCAAAAGTTCCGGAATTAAAAAGCCGGGTAAATGACTATGCGGGCGTAATAAACGATAAAACAGAAGCAGAAATAAATGAATATCTTACTGCTCTGGAAGAACAGACTGGCATTCAAATTGCCGTACTTACAGTTCAAAGTCTTGAAGGAGATGACATTGCAAGCTTTGGAATTAAAGTTGCAGATTCATGGAAAATAGGTTCAGAAGCCAATGATAACGGTGCAATTTTAATTGCCGCAATGCAGGAACACGACATAAGAATTGAAGTTGGCGACGGCCTGGAGGGTGAACTTACAGATGCAAAATGCGGCCTTATTCTAAGAAACGTTATTATTCCTTCATTCCGCGAAGGAGACTATTCTGAAGGAATTTTGGAAGGCGTAAAGAATATGGGCGGCGTTGCTTCCGGAAATATGGAAATTGTAAGCTCAAGCGTACAGAACGGACGCGAAGAAGATGTTGATATTGGTTCCATACTTGCCATAATTTTCTGGATTGTTTTCTTCAGTGTTGTTGTAAGCTCAAAATGCGGAATCTGGAAATGGCTGTTTTTCGCAAACGTTGCGAACAATCACTATAAAAGATATACCGGCTGGAGCGGCGGCTCTTCAAGAGGTTTTAGCAGCGGTGGAAGCAGTTTTCACAGCAGTTTTCATGGCGGCGGCGGACATTTTAGCGGCGGCGGAGCTTCCGGTCACTGGTAAAAAAAAACATTGTAGTAAATAACTTTGTTTAATTAACGCATTTTTGCTTTGCAAAAACTGCTTTAGACAGAATTCACGGCTGGAATTCTATTTTCCGGCCTGAATTCCCCCAAAAATGTCTAAAAATTAGAGTTTTATTAAAAAATTGCACTTTTTTTCATATTTTTTTTCACTTTTTTCTTGACAGATAAATCTTTTCGCCTTATTATTATCTTAAATAAAGATGGTTGAACAAGGATTTTTTAGTTAAAAAACTTAATTCAATCGCTTAAAAAATGTATTTAATAATAATTTAAATATATTTATTTAAAAATGATTTAATAATACTTATTTAAAAATATAAGAGCTATTTAAAAAAGGTTTTTTTTATTTATTTTTCGTTATAAGAAGCACATGCGTATGCATTATGATTATGGATGCTTTCGTCATTTTCTGCTTCTACAGTAAATTCTGTAAATCCCATTGATTTTAATCCGAGGTACACTTCCCTAACGATATCTTCAACAAATCTGGGATTTTCATATGCATGTTCAGTTACAAACTTTTCATCTTTTCTTTTTAAAAGCGTATACAAAGGCGACGAGCTGCATTTTTCTATCATTGCAATTACATCTTCAATCCAGAAGAAATTTGAATATAAAAGCCTTACACTGACAAGCCCGCGCTGATTATGAGCACCGTATTCGCTTATTGCTTTACTGCAGGGACAAAGTGTTGTAACAGGAACCTTTATTGAAACATAAAAGTTCCGCTTATTTGAATTATCTGCTGCTGAATGAACTTTTCTTTTTGAATTATTATCAGAATCTTCGCAGATTACTTCGCCTTCATACGAACATTCATACTCCATTATTCCGCAGGATTCCGAAACCGGAGCTTTTTTTTCTATATAGTAAGGAAAAACTATCTTGCCAAAAGCCCTTTGAGCATTCAGTTTTTCGCGCATTTCCTCGAGCATGTCCAGAAAATGCTGCATTGTAATATCGGTATGATATTTATGAAAAACTTCTATAAAACGGGACATATGAGTTCCCTTAAAATTGTGCGGAAGGTTTACAAATAAATCAACAACAGCTGTCGTATTCTGAATTTTCTTTGATTTATCCAGAACTGTTACAGGATATTTTACGCCTTTTACGCCAACTTTTTCCAAAGGAACTTCACGATCATCAATCTCGTTTTGAATATCACGCATTATTACTGCTCCGAGAATTTCTGTGCAGAAATCAATGTATTCTGCATAAGCATGGCAATTGTCATTGGACCAACTCCGCCAGGAACAGGTGTTATATATGAACATTTTTCTTTTAATGTATCAAAATCGCTGTCGCCAATAAGACGGAATCCGCTTTTTTTAGTGCTGTCAGGAATTCTGTTTACGCCTACATCAATTACTACAGCACCGTCTTTTACCATATCGCTTGTTAATGTATGAGGCCGTCCGCTTGCAACTACTATAATATCAGCATTTTTTGTATGCGCAGCAAGGTCTTTTGTACCTGTATGGCACATTGTTACAGTACAGTTAACGTCTTTTCTTGAAAGAAGTACGGAAACCGGCTTTCCTACAATATTTGAACGGCCGATTACAACTGCATTTTTTCCGTTTGTATCAATTCCAGCAGTTTTTAACAGAACTATAATTCCATGAGGCGTACAAGGTAAAAATCCGTCGCGGCCAATCATCATATTTCCAACGTTTACAGGATGAAAACCGTCAACATCCTTTTCCGGAGAAATTGCCATAATTACCTTATCTTCATTAATATGCTTAGGAAGCGGCAGCTGAACTAAAATTCCGTGAACGGAATCGTCTTTATTTAACTTTGCAATCAAATCAAGAAGTTCTGCTTCGCTGATATTTTCTTCAAGTTCAATACTTTTATCGTTCATTCCAACTTCGGCAAGAGCCTTTCTTTTTCCTGTTACATAAGAAACAGAAGCCGGATTATTTCCAACCAAAATAACTGCAAGACAAGGAACTATTCCCTTTGCTTTTAATGCTTCAACATTTTTTGCGACATCCTCGCGAACACTCTGTGCAACTGCTTTTCCATCAATAATTACGGCACTCATACAAAACCCCTGAAACTTTAAATAGCATATGTAACTTTTTATATAATCAAAAGTTTATTTTAAAAAGTG
>CAMVBP010000131.1 GCA_947165795.1 uncultured Treponema sp. | reverse complement strand
CCGGTAAGAGTTACAAAGAATTCTTCACCATTTGCTTCAAATAAATGCGCCGCAAGATTAATTCTTATTCGGTTTGCAATTTTTTCTGCAATAATTTTATTAGTATTCAAAATTACAAGGAACTCTTCTCCACCCCAGCGGAAAACTTTATCTTCCAGTGAAATTGATTTCTGGATAATTTCTGCGGCAGTTTTAAGAACTTCATCACCAACCTCATGACCGTAAGTATCATTTATCATCTTAAAGTTATCCAGGTCAAAAATTACGACGCAAAAATTTTCTTTCTGTCTGTCGGCCTTTTCTATATAACGGTGGATATATTCCTTTAAGCTGCGGCGGTTCAAAAGATGTGTAAGAACATCATAATTTACCAGCATCTTTATGTGATATACAGAAGCACTGAGGGCAACAATCAAAAGAAGCAGCATAAATACAACCGCAATGATAATCGAAATATAATCATCTATAAAATCATAGAAAGAATACTGCTGCATTTTTACAGAGTAGTTGATTATTTCTTTCTGCAAATCATCCTTATTTATAATGGAAATAACTTTATTAATTATGGAAATTCCCTGCGTCTGCTTATTATCCGTAGCAAAACTGATTCCCTGGGGATTTCCAATTTCTGTACTGACAAGATTTTTATATTTTTTACGTCCGAAGATTAACGAAGATATATCGCTCATTTCAAAGAGTGCAGAATCAACTTCTCCTACAATGACAGCATCAAGACATTCTCCCGGAGTATCATAAAACCTGAGTTCCGACTTTTTAGCCTCGTCTGACATCATAAAAGTCCTGGTAGAACGGGTTCCCCTTTCCAGCGCAATCTTTTTCTGGATTTCATCAAGATTCTGTCCTTTTTCATGCACAAGACAAAAAGACTCGTTCATCATTGAGCGGGAAAGCGCAATCTTATTAAGTTCAGCAGAATAGAGTTCATAAATGAAAGGAAAAGCCAGATCTATTTCATTTTTCTTAAGTGCATTTACAATTTCCTGATAATCATCGTAATAAACATAATTTATCTTAAGATCATACAGTTCGAAATTTTCCTTAAGCTTATTCATAATAAATCTGACAATACCGCTTGTTTCGCCGCTTTTTTCATCATAAATAGAATAAGGCGCATCATCTTTGTAACAGCCTACATTCAAAACATCTTTTCCATAAAGCCATTCCTTTTCTCTAATATTAAGATGTTTTTGTCTTGAAACATTAGAAAAATACTTTGTCCACATTACACTATTATAATAAGGATCTGTACGGTAAAGGCTGTTCTGCGCAGCGTTGAGTTCTTTAAGTAAATCTGTACGCTCTTTTGTAACAACCAGATAAACATCAGAGGAACCGATTTTTATAACAGGTTCCCAATCAATTTCAGCAACCAAATCCATTGAAAGATACAAATCATAAAGTCCGGCATTAAATTCACTTTCAGATACTTCATCATAGGGTTTTTCAATTACATTCAATTTTATTCCGGATCTTTTTATCCAGCTTTTAAACAAATCGTATTGATAAGAGCCCCGGCCGATTTCTATGGTTTTTCCGTCAAGAGTTGATAAATCTTCCGGATTAATTGAATCATTATTTCTGAGAGAATAAAGATAATAATTTTCCTGTGCCATAGAGTATTCAGGGTAATTATAAAGCTTTTCGCGGTCAGTCCGGTAGGAAACATCAGGCAGTAAATCTATTTCACCCTTCAATATTTTTTCATTCAAAACATCCCAGTAACCGTAAACATATTCATATTCCCAGTCTGTGTAAGATGCAATGTTCTGTAAGTATTCATAGGCATAACCGGATTTTTCATCCCCTTCCATAAAACCAGACATAAAATTTCCGGCATCAATGTAATAACCAACCTTTACAGTTTTGGCAGAGAGAAGTAAGGCACTGCTGAATACCAAAAGCGATGTCAATAATTTTTTCATAATAATTATTTTATTATAAATTCTGCCAATAAGGAAATTTTATTTTTCTAAAGAAAAAATTCTGCAAAAAGTTAACTAACTATCTTTTGTTCTGCTTTAAACTAACTATCGATTGTTTTGTCTTTTAACGATATGTGTATGTTTCACGTGCAACATTTCTTAGATAATTAATAATGCAAACATTTTGCTTTCAAAATGTTTGAGCGATGATTACGTTAATTGATAACTGTAAGAGTAATTTTTAATCATCGCAGTTTCACGTGAAACGTGTGATGGTTGTAACGGGGTCTATAAATGTCAGTTTACGTTACCATCGCTCATACTGTTTTTTCTTCGCAAAAACAGTATGGGTAAATATACGTATGATGGTGGTTAATGTTTCACGTGCAACATTACATGATTTTCACAATTTGTGGAATTTTGGTTAACTATGTGGATAAGTCGACAAAGTTATCCACATTCTTTCCACAAATTGTGGATAACTGCGATAGAGAGAAAAATTGTTTCATGTGAAACGGCGATGGTCGTAAGGCTGTATTCCAACTATAATTCACATAACTATCGCTCAAACTTTTTGCTCACAAAAAGTTTGTAGTAAATTGAATTTAAAATGTTGCACGTGAAACATAGTGTGTTAAAAGAAAAAGGACTAACCATCCGTGGTTAGTCCTTTGCCTGATTAATATCACCCTTAAACTATTTTAATAGTTGTTACCCTTGATATAATTATTTATTATTTACTGAAAATTGTCAACAAAACTTAGCTAAAAATCAAAAATTTTTAGCAAATAATTAAAATAATCTTCTAATTCTTTGTATTATAAAGAATTACTCATCTTTATCCTGTATTTTATCAATGCCTACAAGATAATCTGGTTCTGTAACGCGAACAAGAGTTACACCAGATGCACCAGTGCCCTGCTCCTTGATATCAGTTGCTTTCAGACGAAGAGTTTTACCCTGACTTGTCATAAATACAAGTTCGTCTTTAAGTTTTATATCAAGGGCACCGATGATTTCACCCTTAGTATCTGTGTTTCCAAAGATTTTCTGACCGCTTGTTCCACGACCATGTGTATTAAAGTTATCGAATGAAACTCGTTTACCAAATCCTTTTTCTGTTACAAGGATGATGCTTGAATCATTTTCAACTTTTACTGCGGCTGCAATTTCATCACCTTCAGAAAGCTTCATTCCTTTAATACCGCAGCTTGCACGACCCATTTCGCGGACAGAATCTTCTGTTATGCGCAGTGCTTTTCCACGGCGGGAAATCATCATTACTTCAGCATCACCGCTTGTCTGGATTGCGCTTACAAGCTTGTCTCCTTCGTGCAGTTTAATTCCGATAATTCCCTTTGCCCTGGCATTTGTGAATTCACTTGTGCAGACACGTTTTACAGTTCCTTCAGATGTAATCATAAAGAGATACTGACTGTCGCTGAATTCTTTTAGTGAAACAATAGTCGTAATTTCTTCATCCGGTCCAATTGAAAGAAGACCCTTGATGTGGGCACCGCGGCTTGTCTTTTCTGACTCCGGAATTTCATGCAGACGAATCCAGTAAGCGCGTCCCAGGTTTGTAATGAAGAGAAGATAATCTTTTGTAGAACCGATAAAGAGCTGTTTGATATAATCATCTTCAAGGAGGTTTGTGCTGTTGCTGCCGGCCCCTCCCCTACCCTGCTTCTTGTACTTGGAAACAGAAACACGTTTGATGTAACCGAGGCGGGAAATCATTACAACCATGTCCTCATCCTTAATCATATCTTCAACGTTGATTTCTTCTACTTCGTCGGCAACGATGTCTGTACGGCGGTCATCACCATATTTTTCTGCAAGTGCATTTGTATCAGATTTAATCAGCTGCAAAATCTTTTCATGGTGATCAAGCAAGTCCTGCAGGTAATCAATCCAAGCCTGCAGTTCTTTAATTTCCTTCTGCAAATCTTCAATAAGAAGATGTGTAAGGCGTTTGAGCTGCATATCAACAATTGCCTGTGCCTGCTCGTCATCAAAGTCAAAACGTTTTTCCAGGGCAAGCTTTGCGGCTTCTGTATCGCGGCTTTCCTTGATGATTTTAATTACTTCATCAATATTGTTGATTGCGGTAATTAAAGCTTCAAGAATGTGCATGCGGTGTTTTGCAATCTTCAAATCATAAATCGTGCGGCGGGTAATTACTTCGTCACGGTGATTTACAAAGTGCATAATCAGCTGCTTAAGGTTCAGAACCTCAGGCTTAAGATATTCCGGCTTAAGTGTAAGAAGACCCGGCTCATCATAACGTGGAGCACCTTCTTTTTCCTGTGGAACCAGGGCAAGGTTGATTACACCAAAGTTCGACTGCAAATCAGTTTTTGCAAAAAGCTGGTTAAGAACAATCTTTGTAATTGCGCCTTTTTTCAAATCAACTACAAGGCGCATACCTGAACGGTCAGATGATTCATCGTTGGCATTTGTAACGCCTTCAATCATTTTGTCGCGGATAAGCTCCTTAATGCGGCGGATAATATTTGTTGTATTTACTCCATAAGGCACTTCTGTAAATACAATTGATTCACGACCGTGCTTATCAGTTTCAATAGTGAACTTAGAACGGATTACAATTTTTCCGCGGCCAGTTGTGTAGGCCTTTTTAATTCCGGCCTTTCCGTAAATAATACCGCCTGTAGGAAAATCCGGTCCCTTAATATGATGCATCAATTCATCAATTGAAATATCCGGATTATCAATATAGGCAGAAATAGCTGCTGCAACTTCGCGCAGGTTGTGAGTCGGCATGTTTGTTGCCATACCAACGGCAATACCTGTAGTTCCGTTACAAAGAAGGAAAGGGAAAGCAGCTGGAAGAACTGACGGCTCCTTTGTAGTGTCGTCAAAGTTCGGAATCATATCAACCGTATTTTTAGAAATGTCCGCAACCATCTCTTCGGTGATTTTAGACATCTTAGCTTCGGTGTATCGGTAAGCAGCGGCAGGGTCACCGGCAATTGTACCAAAGTTTCCCTGTGGAGTTACTGTTGTATAGCGCTGGGCAAAATCCTGACCAAGACGAACAAGTGCATCATAAACAGAAGCGTCTCCGTGCGGGTGATAATGTCCCAATACTTCACCGACGATTGTCGCACATTTTTTAGTTTTTCCGCCGCTTGCAAGATGAAGGGTATCCATTGCATACATGATTCGGCGGTGAACCGGCTTAAGTCCGTCACGAACATCCGGCAGGGCACGCTGTACGATTACCGACATTGAATAGTCAATGTAAGCCTGTTTTACTTCATCCTCAATAGGGATTTTTATGATTGTTCCACCTTCCGGTGTTTTGATTTCTTCCATTTTTTATTTCCTTAAAGTCCTAAACTAAATATCCAGGTTAGCGTAGCTTGAGTTAGACTCAATGAATTCACGGCGAGGTTCAACTTCCTCACCCATACATACGCTGAAAATTTTATCTGCAGCAATTGCGTCTGGAATTGTTACAACGCGCATTTTGCGGTGGGCAGGATCCATTGTTGTTTCCCAAAGCTGTTTTCCGTCCATTTCACCAAGACCTTTATATCGCTGAACTTCAGCCTTATTTCTCTGGTCTCCAAGAGCATCCAGAGCGGCATCACGTTCTGCATCACTGTAACAGTAAACAGGATCCTTCTTTCCAAGCTGTACACGGAAAAGAGGAGGCATGGCAAGGTAAACATAACCGTTTTCAATAAGGGCCGGCATATAGCGAAAGAAGAAAGTCAAAAGCAAAGTACGGATATGT